>JAUSJJ010000236.1 GCA_030647705.1 Dehalococcoidia bacterium | reverse complement strand
GGCAAGAGCACGCTGATCGACAAAACGCTGTACCAGAAGTTGGCCCAGGTGCTCTACGCCTCGCGGGAGCGCCCCGGCGAGTGCGACGGCATCTACGGCATCGAGCAGATCGACAAGGTGGTCAACATTGACCAGTCGCCCATCGGGCGCACGCCGCGCAGCAACCCGGCGACCTACACCGGCGCCTTCACTGCCATCCGCGACTTGTTCGCCAGCGTGCCCGAGGCCAAGATGCGCGGCTACGGGCCGGGCCGGTTCTCCTTCAACATCAAGGGCGGCCGCTGCGAGGCCTGCGGCGGCGCGGGCTTCAACGAGATCGAGATGCAGTTCCTGCCCGATGTCACCGTCCCCTGCGAGGTGTGCAAGGGGCAGCGCTACAATCGAGAAGCGCTGGAGATCAGGTTCAAAGGCAAGAACATCGCCGAGGTGCTGGGGATGACGGTGGAAGAGGCCCTGGAGTTCTTCTCCTTCCTGCCCGCAGCCAAGACCAAGCTGTCCACGCTCAACGACGTGGGGCTGGGCTACATCCGTCTGGGGCAGCCCGCGACGACACTCTCCGGAGGCGAGGCGCAACGCATCAAGCTGGGCGCTGAGCTATCCCGTCGCTCCACCGGACGCACGCTGTATATCCTGGATGAGCCCACCACCGGACTGTCCTTTGCCGATACGGCCGCTTTGCTGCGGGTGCTGCAACGGCTGGTGGACGGCGGCAACACCGTCGTGGTCATCGAGCACCACCTGGACGTGGTCAAGAACGCCGACTATGTGATAGACCTGGGGCCGGGGGGCGGGGACAAGGGCGGCAACGTGGTGGCCACCGGCACTCCCGAGGAGGTTGCCAAGGTGAAGGACTCACTGACCGGCCAGTACCTCAGCCGTGTTCTGGCCAAGCGGGGGCAAGCGGTGGGGGTGGGGTGAGACGCCTCACTTCAACGGCATCTTGTCCATGCCAATGAACAGGCTGAGAGTGTAGAGAGTCTTCGAGCTCGGCCCAGAAGGGGTTGCCGTAGCGATATAGGAGGGAATAGGCGGAGCGGTTGACGGCAGCCGCAGCACAAGCGCAGGATACCTCACTTCCAGCGTCGCCTCCTGGGGTTGCACCAGGACTGCGGAACCCGGGACATAGCTTTCCCTGCTCTGTGTCAGGTCGACTGTTCCCGGCACCTGCCACCTGGAGCTCAATCGTCCGTTCGCCGTCTCGACGTCTGCTACCTTGAGGACGATGCTGCTCGTCCCGCCCTCCGGCTTGGCATAACGCAAAGTCGCCGTGATGCTGACCCTGTCGTTTGCCGGTTGCAGACCCATTCCTTCGACAAGGACTGTCTCGCCCGGCTTCACGTTGGATGGTTTCACCGTCAGCGAATAGGGCTGGACGAACTTGACCTGCTCTCCCACCGAGAACTGGCCGGTATCGCTCACCGCAAACAACTGGAGCGTGCCTTCGGCGATCAGGTCCGCAGGCGCAACCGGCCTGCCAGCCAGCGTGACCATGGGTGGTATCGTCAGCAAACAGTCAGACGCGCCTCCCGGCCCCTCGCCGAGGAAGAAAGCGGCCTGCTCCAGGTTCTCCAGCAGCTTTGGGTCAGTCCCGTTCTTCGGCAAAAACCCGTATGAAGGCACACCTTCTGTCACGGGATAGCCGTAGAGTCGTACGGTTGCCCCCGTCCAAGGCATAGGGTCATAGTAATCGTCGGTCTCCGGGACATAGCTGAACATGTAGCGCCTGAGGCGTACTTGTAGTCCCGGGTAGGGCGGCAGCGATAGGCCCGGCGCAGGCACAAGACGCCACGTCCGATGGTCATCAATCAAAGGCCATACAAGGTCAAATCCTGCCCTGCCTGCGGGTACGTCCCACACCACCATCCTCCCGTCCTGCGCAATGGTCTTGGGTTGCGTTTGGACCATGAGGGGTGGTTTGACCAAAGACACTCGACCAGGCGTCGAAGTCGGCGTTAGCGTGGGAGCAGGACTGGCTGTAGGCGTAGGAGTTGGAGTGGGGACACGGGTAGGCACTAAGGTCGACGTGGGAGTTGGAGTGGGATTGGGTGACGGAGCAGGCGTCGCAGTCGACGTCGGTGGCATTGGCTCAGTGGCAGTGGGAGCAGGCGTGGGGGTATCGGTAGCAACCTGGGTTGACGTGGGAACAGGCGTCACGCATGCAGAGGCCGCCAATACGGCCGCCAGAAGGACACCCGTCAGAATGTGAAGTCGCCGGACCATGCCGCACCTCGCACGTTGGCTCCAAGGGAATCATAGTACGTGTGGCCGAAAAGTCAATAGTGCGGATTGCTTCATGCGCCGCGCGGCCTCGTAATGACACGTTAGAAGTCATTCGATTGGCTGGAAGACTGGTGGGTTCCGTTTCGCTGCACCCACCCTACGTCATTTAGATTCGAGCTGCCTTCCCACTGCTTGAGGGAAGCGTCCAGGGAAGGGACTGCGTCCCTTCCCTGGCAAGGAGTCTGAGGGATGTGCCCTCAGCATGGCCAATAAACCTCACTGGGCGGGAGGGTGGGCAAGAAAGACGCTGGATAGCAGTCAGGGGAGGACGGCGGGGTTCGTCTGGAGACCGGCTGAAGTCTACCCCGTGCTGCGACACGGGGCCGGTAAGACGGTTTTCCACGGGAGAGAGGGCTGGCTGCAAATTGTCCGAACTCCTATTCTGTGATATAGTAGCCCGTGGCAAGTTGAGGCGTTTTCGTAAGAGAGCGCCTCTTTTGGGAAGGACATAGCTTGAGCAAGAAGGAGCTGGCGCCCGAAGACGCTGCAGTAGCTGCTCCGGCGCGTGGATTGTACTACGGCTGGGTGGTGGTCGGGGTCGGCTTCACGGCGGCGATGCTGACCTACGGCATATCCTACTACTCGTTCAGCGTCTTCCTCAAGCCCATGGCCGCCGAGTTCGGCTGGAGCCGTGGCGCCACCTCTCTGGCCATGACCTTCTACTCTCTCGTCTACGGCGGACTGGGCATGGTCATGGGCACCCTCACCGACAGGTACGGCCCGAGGATCACCGTGTCCATCGGAGCGGTGTTGCTGGGGCTGGGCGGGGTCCTCATGTCCCGGATCGACTCCCTCTGGCAGCTATACTTCTGCTACGCGTTCTTTATGGGCGGCGCGTTGGCCACTGCCTGGGTGCCGCTCTCGACCACCGTCTCCAGATGGTTCGTGGCCAAGCGCGGGCTGGCCGTGGGCATCCTGGCGGGTGGGGCGGGCGCAGCGGCCATTCTCGGAGCGCCGCTGACCACGTACCTGGTGGCGCAGTTCGGCTGGAGGCAAGCCTATCTCATCCTGGGCGTCATCGCCTTCGTTTCCATCGGCATCACCGCACAGTTCCTGCGCCACAGCCCGAAGTCCATGGGGCTGCAGATGCCCGCTTCCGAAAACACATCCGCGGGCACTGCCAAGAGCGCGGCCCACGAGAACGTGGCACCGATCGATTTCACCCCCTGGCAGGCGCTGCACACCGCTCAGTTCTGGCTGCTCTTCGTGATATTCATGACCTGGGGGATTGCCTTCGTCATACCGCTGATTCACACCATCTCGTATGCCACGGACCTCGGACTCTCGTCCTCAGTAGCAGCCACGGTGATGATACTCATCGGTCTGAGCAGCATGATCAGCCGGGTGGCGGTGGGCGCGATGGTGGACCGCTTCGGGGCCAAGAATGTCCTGCTCGCTGCACTCGTCTTCCAGGTGTTGGTCATGCTCAGCTTCATCATGGCTAGAAACGCCACCTCCCTTTACATCGTAGGGATCCTCTACGGCGTGGCTTACGGCGCCTGTGTGTCCGCGATTCCGGGGCTGGTCTCCAGGCTCTTCGGAGTGGCGGCCATGGGCGCGATCTTTGGCATAGCTTACTTCGGCTCCGGACTCGGGCAATCGGTCGGGCCGCCGATGGCCGGGTACGTATACGACATCACTTCCAGCTACGAGGGAGCGTTCCTCATCGGCGCGGGCATACTCTCGTTCGCTGCCTTGCTCACACTCCTGGTCAGACCACCAAGACGGAAAGAGCCTCTGCCGGAATTAGCCTCTGCCGGGGAACGGAAGTAGCCATGGCGACTCTGCCGCAGGCGAGGACGGGGCTGCACTATGGCTGGACGATAGCCATAGCCGGATTCGTCATTACAGTGACCTGCTGGGGCGCATACTACACTTTCGGGGTGTTCTTCAAACCCCTTCTCACCGAGTTCGGCTGGAGCCGGACGCTGCTTTCCTCCGTGGTGGCCCTGCAGATGGTCTCCTACGCGGCTCTGGCCCCCATCAGCGGCACGCTCAGCGACCGCTACGGCCCGCGGGTGTTGCAGGTCAGCGCCGGCCTGATCATGGGGCTGGGTTATTTGTTGGCCGCCACAATGGATTCGGTGTGGCAGCTATACCTCTTCCTGGGGATCATGCCGGGGCTGGGCCTGGCCGGGATCAACATCCCCACCCTCACCACAGTCCCGCGCTGGTTCGTCGCCCGTCGGGGCCTTGTGATGGGGCTGGTGATAGCGGGCATGGGGTTAGGCACCACGGTGACGCCGCTGCTGGCAAATACACTGATCCTCTCCTGGGGCTGGCGCTGGTCCTATGTGGCCTTCGCCGTCATCGTCTGGCTGGCCGTCATTCCAGCCGGGCTCCTGATGCGCAAGGAGCCCAGGGCCATGGGGCTGCTGGCCTACGGGGAGAACCCGTTGCCGGACCCGCCAGCAGGAGCGCTGAGGCAGATTCCAGCCGCACCGCATGGAATCTCGCTGAAACAGGCCATCCGGAGGAGGGACTTCTGGATGCTGTCCGGGGCCTACTGCGCCGCCTTCATCTGCCTCGCTCTGGTCACTACCCATATCGTGCCCTACGCCAGTGATACCGGCCTTTCGGCGCCGATGGCTGCCGCGGTGCTCTCGCTGATGGGCGCGGGCAGCATCGTGGGCAGGATCGGCCTTGGGGCTGTGTCGGACAGGTTCGGCCGGAAGCAGACGTTGGCTGCCAGCCTCGTGCTCGGCACGCTGATGATGGTATGGCTCACCTTGTTCAAAGAACCGTGGACCCTGTACTTCTATGCGGCCGTCTTCGGCGTCAGCTACGGAGGATGGGTGGCATTGTATCCCTCGCTGGTGGGAGAAGTGTTCGGTCTGGCGTCGCTGGGGGCAGTCTTCGGAGGCATCTCGATGGGAGCGGGGCTGGGCAGCGCGGTAGGCCCGACCATCGCCGGGTACATCTTCGACGCCAGCAACAGCTATCA
>JAUSJJ010000225.1 GCA_030647705.1 Dehalococcoidia bacterium | reverse complement strand
CGGGTCCCTTGCTCTGGGCGCGTGGACCCGCTGTTCATCGTGAGGGCCTTCATGGAAGGCGCTGACGGCGTCTTGGTCTACGGGTGCCATCCTGGCGACTGCCATTACAACGAGGGCAACTACCACAGTCGGCGGCGCCTGGCCATGCTGCACAGGCTGCTGGAGTACATGGGCATAGAGAAAGACAGGTTTCTGCTGGAGTGGGTGTCCGCTTCGGAGGGCAAGAGGTTTGCCGGCCTGGTCACCGAGTTCACGCACAAGGTCGCCGAGCTCGGGCCGAGGAAGCTGCCTCAAGCAGGAGTGGCTTCATGATTCAGCAGATTCAAGATAAAGCCAGAGAGCTGTTGCAGAGCGGCAAGGTGGCCTGCGTCATTGGCTACGAACGGGCCACAGACGGCGTTGGCGCACGTCCGGCATTCATCTACAAGGCCGAAGATGCGGGCAGGCTCATCTTCGATCAGACCTGCGTCCATAACTTGGCCAAGTTCCTGATAGACAAGAAGGACAAGCCTGCGGCCATCGTGGCCAAGGGATGCGACTCCCGCGCTGTCAATCTGCTGCTAAGCGAGAAGCAGATCGAACGAGACAAGGTCTTCGTTATTGGCGCGGTCTGCCCGGGCGTGTTCGAATGGGGTTGGAATCGCACCGACAAGAAGCTGCAAAGCCAATGTGAGGCTTGCAGAGCGCACTCACCTGTGATATATGATTATCTGGTTGGCGAGCCGGTCCCGGAACCGCCTGCGCCCGCGAAGCCTTACGCAGAAGAGGCGGCCCTGGAGGCCAAGCCGGATGCGGAGAGAGCGGCGTTCTGGCAACAGCAATCGGAGTCCTGTATCCGCTGCTACGCCTGCCGGAGGGTATGTCCCGGCTGCTATTGCTACGACTGCTTCGTGGAGAACCTCGACCCGGAATGGGTTGGGATCAGGGTTGCTCCGCCGCAGAACCAGATGTGGCTCACGGTGAGAGCGTATCATCTGGCGGGCAGGTGTGTGGACTGCCACGAGTGTGACCGGGTGTGCCCGGTGGGCATCCCGTTGAAGCTGCTGAACCACAAGCTGGAAAAAGAGACGCAGGAACTATTTGGGTATTGCTCCGGCATGTCGCCTGACGCGGTGGCGCCTTTGATCACGTTCAAGAAGGACGAGGAAATCCCGGTTTGAGCCAGGGCCCTTGCGCTCAACAACTCAGGAGGAAATAGTGAAGGCTGATACGGTCAAGACGGAAGTCATCAACTCCATAATCGAAGGCTACAAGGGCAAGGAGGAGCAACTCATCGGGCTGCTCCAGGACGTCCAGGCCGAGTGCAACTACCTGCCTCGCGAAGCCCTGGTCGCCATCAGCGAAAGACTTGGCATTCCCCTGAGCCAGGTGTATGGCGTGGCCACCTTTTTCCGCGCCTTCAGCCTTAAGCCGCAGGGCCGCCACAAGGTGACCGTGTGCCTGGGCACCGCTTGCCACGTCAGGGGCGGGCTGAGGCTGATGGAGAAGCTGGAGAGAGACCTCAAGATTAAGTCCGGCGAGACCACCGAGGACCTGAACATCACTCTGAACGGCGTCAACTGTCTGGGGGCATGTGCTCTGGGCCCGCTGGTGGTGCTCGACGGCAAGTACCAGGGCCAGATGAACAGTGACAAGCTAGATAAGGTCATGAAGCCCTTGAGGAAGTCCTAGCGCCCGATAATGCGCTGTTTACGGCAGGAGGAATAGATGGTAGTAGCGACAGCTAAGAGATTGAGTAACATCGCGGATCTGGAAGCGCTGAGGCGGAAGCTGGTGGCGCGGAAGGACCCCAACAAGCTGATGGTGACGGTGTGCGCCGGCACGGGATGCCGCGCCTTCGGCGCGGAAGAAGTGA
>JAUSJJ010000223.1 GCA_030647705.1 Dehalococcoidia bacterium | reverse complement strand
AGAAGGGACAGTCCTGGTACTTCGAGGCGAACCTGGGCATGGGAGACCTGCTGCGCGTTGCCTCGGAGAAGGCTGCCTACACCATCACCGACCGGGCCACCTATCTGGCCAACCTGAAGACCCTGACACTCGACATACTCGTCCAGGGCGATCCCCCGCTGATCAACATCTACCACGTCATCCAGGTCAACCCTGAGAAGTTCCCCAACATCAAGCTGAATGCCGAGGGTGCAAAGGCTTTTGCCGACTTCATGGTCAGTCCCGCGACCCAGCAGATAATAGCGACCTTCGGCGTAGATAAGTATGGGCAGCCGCTCTTCTTCCCCGACGCGGGCAAGAAGGAATCCGACCTGGGCAGCCAATAGGCCCGAATAACCACGCCAGTAACAGGGACAGGTGGCTGGAACCGGCAGGAAAGAGTCCAGGGAAGGGACAATGTCCCTTCCCTGGCTGAGGGCTTGGGGGCTGTGCCCCCAAACTCAAAAACTCCCCTTCTCCCGAACACGGGAGAAGGGGGCGGGGGATGAGGGTTCGCAAACTGTGGACATAATCGTTCAGGGAATCACACAGGCGTTCTGGATGCTGGTGCACGGAGACCGGCAGGTACTGGAAGTTGCCTTGAATTCCCTGCTGGTTTCCGGCGTTGCCACGGCTCTCAGCCTGTGCGTGGGCGTCCCGCTGGGCAGCGCATTGGGCCTGTCCCAGTTTCCCGGCAGGCGGTTTCTGGTCAGCCTGGTCAATACGGGCATGGGGTCGCCCCCGGTGGTAGTGGGCCTCGTTGTCACCATATTCCTGTGGCGCAATGGCCCGCTGGGGCTGCTCCATCTTCTTTATACCCCCTCAGCCATGGTCATCGCGCAGTTCATCATCGCGGTGCCCATCGTCACCGGTTTCACCCTGGCCACCATGCAGCAACTCGACCCCAAGCTGCGCCTTCAGATCATGGCGTTGGGCGCGTCGCGACTCCAGATGGTCTGGCTGCTTCTGAATGAGGCGCGCCTACCTTTGCTGGCGGCGGTCATGGCCGGCTTCGGCGCGGTGATCTCCGAAGTCGGAGCTTCAACAATGGTCGGCGGCAACATCACCGGTCAGACACGAGTAATGACCACGGCCATTGTCGGGGAGACCAGCAAGGGCGACTTCTCAGTTGCCATTGCCCTCAGCATCCTGCTGATGTTGCTGGTGTTTCTGGTCAATCTGGTCCTCACTCTGGCCCAGCAGCGGAGCAAGACGCGGTGAACCAGAAACCCGTCGTGACGCCGCTTTACGCACTGGAAGCCAACGACCTTTCCGTAGTCCTGGGCGGCCGGAAGGTGCTGGACATACCATCGCTGCAGGTGCTTCCCAACGAAGTGCTGGTGGTTATCGGGCCTAACGGGTCGGGGAAGACCACCTTTCTGCTCACTCTGGCGGCTCTGCTCAAACCTGCGACCGGCACGATATCATATCGGGGACAGGCAATCGGAAGCGGCGCCGACATGTTGAAGCTGCGCCGGAGACAGGCCGTGGTGTTCCAGGACCCATTGCTCCTCAATACGACGGTCTGGAACAACGTCACCCTGGGGCTGCGTCTACGGGGTGTGAAAGGGGCGGACGCCGAACAAAGGACCGGAAGGTGGCTCGACCGTTTTGGCATCGCTTCGTTGGCTGGTAGACAGGCGAAGACACTCTCGGGCGGGGAGGCCAAGCGCGCCAGCCTGGCCCGCGCCTTTGTGCTGCAACCGGAAGTCCTGTTTCTGGACGAACCATTCACCGGATTAGACAGTCCTACCCGGCAGTCGCTTATCGCCGACTTCGAAAGTGTGCTCCGAGAGACGAAGGTCACGACGGTCATGGTAACCCATGACAGCAACGAGGCTTTGGCGCTGGCGCATCGAGTGGTCGTGCTCATGCACGGACGGATCCGCCAGACCGGCAGCCCGGAAGAGGTGTTCTCTTACCCGGTAGACGAAGAAGTTGCCGGCTTCGTCGAGGTGGGCAACGTCTTGCACGGCGTCGTGGACTCGCAAGGGGAGGGGCTGGCTTCCGTGAACGTCAAAGGGCGCCAGGTTGACGCCGTCTCAGGGCTGGTTGCCGGAAGCAACGTGACGCTGTTTTTGCGCCAGGAGGACGTAACAATCTCGTTGCCACAGTCGCGGAGCGCGCCCAGCAGCGCCCGAAACCAATTGGCAGGGAAGGTGGACAGAGTGCTTCCGGCGGGCTACCAGATGAGGGTCACCCTGGACTGCGGCTTCCCTCTGGTCGCGCTGATCACCAGGCGTTCCTGGGAGGAACTGGGGCTGGAGGTAGGTCGTGAGGTAACGGCCTCGTTCAAGGCGTCCTCGGTGCATCTGATACCGAGACAATAGGTTTTCAGTCAGACACACTAGAAACCAGTCTGGGACGCGTTTTGTTGACATATCTGCATATGTATGTTACCCTGACTCTGGAGGTACCACGCATGACCACAACACTGAAACGCACGACGATTTTCCTGACCGGAGCGCAGCATGAGAGCCTGCGCCGCTTGGCCTTTGAACGTCGCACGTCTATGGCCAAGCTGCTTCGTGAGGCTGCCGTCGAGATACTTGAGGATGAAGAAGATGTCAGGGAAGGCCTAAAGGCGCTCGCCGATGAAAGCGGCACGATTACCTGGGCCCAGTACCGGAAACGCAGGGAGAAACGCCAAAATGCCCTATGAGGTCAAGCTGAGGCGGTCGGCCCAGAAAAGCTTGGACGATCTGACTCAGAGAGACTACGAGAAGGTCGCCAAGGCCATCGACGCTCTGACGGAAAACCCTCGACCCACAAAGGTGAAGAAACTGGCCGATATCGGCCTGTGGCGTGTCAGGGCAGGACAACACAGGATAGTGTACGTTATTGACGACGGCGCGCGCTTGGTCACAATCGTCAGGGTTGCCAGACGCAAAGAGGATACTTACAAAGGCCTCTGACGAATTGTCTGATGCCGTATACCAGCGCCGCTCACCCCTCACACCTGCCGCGTCACCTGCTTTGCGGCCGCCAGCGGTGACATCGCCCGCAGCTTGGCGATGGTGTTGGGCAGGACAGAGAGGACGTAGTCTATGTCCTCGTGGGTGTTCTCATAACCGATGGTGAATCGGATGGCGCCGTGTGAGATCTCCGCCGCCACGCCCATCCCCCGCAGCACGTGCGAAGGCTCGGCTGAGCCGGAGGTGCAGGCGCTGCCGCTGGATGCCGCGATGCCCGCCAGGTCCAGGTTCAGCAGTATGGCTTCTCCCTCGACGAACTCGAAGCAGAAGCTAACGTTGTTGGGGAGCCGGTTGGTGGGATGGCCCGTCAGATGAGCATGCTCGATCTTCTTCTGGATACCTTCGATGAGATAGTCTCGCAGCTCCTGGCAGCGCCGGTTGTTGGACTCCTGGTTCTCCACCGCCAGTTTCAAAGCGGTCGCTGTGCCCGCGATGCCCGCCACGTTCTCGGTTCCGGCGCGCCGGTTCCTCTCCTGCGAGCCGCCCGAAGCCTGAGGCAGGAACGGGGTATTTCGCTTCAGATACAGGACTCCGACGCCTTTTGGCCCGTAGAACTTGTGCGCCGAGAGGCTCAGCATGTCCACGCCCAGCTTGTCAACATCGAGGTCGAGCGCGCCTGCGCACTGGACGGCATCGGTATGGAACACCAGGTCCCTGCCCCTGCCTTTCGCCTTCACGATCTTCGCGATCTCGGCGATGGGCTCGATGGTGCCCACCTCGTTGTTGGCCATCATCACGGTGACCAGGATGGTCTTGTCGGTGATGGCCTTGTCCAGGGCAGCCAGATCGATTACACCGTATCTGTCAACGGGTACATAGGTCACGTCGAAGCCGAACTTCTCCAGGTACTGGCAGCTATGCATCACCGCGTGGTGCTCGATGCTGGAGGTGATGATGTGATTGCCCTTTTCTCTCAGCGCGAAGGCAGCCCCCTTGATCGCCGAGTTGTCGGACTCGGTGCCGCCGCTGTTGAAAACGACCTCGGCTGGCCGGCAGCCCAGGATGGAGGCGATGATATCCCGCGACTCGTCCAGGCCCTTTCGTGCTTCCTGCCCGACCTTGTAGATGGCGGAGGCGTTGCCGAACTTCTCGGTGAAGTAGGGCAGCATGGCCTCCAGCACCTTCGGGTGGACCGACGTGGTGGCGGCATGATCGAGATAAACACTTCCAGCAGGCATGGGGCTCCTTTCTGAGTGAGAACACGGTCAGTGTCCTGGCCTGGCCGCGATGGCTGCCTGGGATTCGGGTTGATGGCAGAGGTCCGCGAGGGTAGTCGAATCGAGCACCTGGGCCAGGCTGTCGCGCATCCGCTCCCAGAGGACGCGAGATGGGCAACCTGTCTCGTGCTGACAGCTACCCGAACGGCCGGTCTCCGAGAGGCATTCCACGAGCGAAAGCGGCCCCTCCAGCGCCCGCAGCACCTCACCCACAGTCACCTTGGCTGGTGCACTTACCAGACGATAGCCGCCGTGGCTGCCACGCTGCGAGGAGACCAGGCCGGCCTTGCGCAGGCTGGCGGCCAGTTGCTCCAGATAGCCCAGCGATATGCCTTCTGCGCGGGCCACGTCGGACAGCGCCACCGACCCACCGTCGTACGAGCGGGCCAGCGAGATCATTGCCCTCAAACCGTAGTGACTCCTGGTAGAAAACTTCACGGCCCCTCAATTCCTAGTAAGATACTAGGAATTCTAGCAGGCTGATTGAGATGTTGTCAAGCGCCCGACCGAGAATGATGCCACTGAAACGCCCCTTTTCGCCATCCCGACTTTCGTCGGGATCCAGTATGTGCCGCGCCCTAAGCTGTTGACCCTACATGCCGGCGGTGGTAAGATGCCTCCGATGAAAGTAAGCATATCCAAGGGCAGAATAGACATCGAAGTACAGACGCCCTTCAAACGGTCCGTGACCAAGAAATGGCTTAGGCAGGTGGTTACCGCTGTGCTGGAAGCTGAGAAGATAGAGAACGTCGAACTCAGCCTGCTCATCGCCGACGACGAGACAGTGCATCGCCTCAACCGCACCTACCGGGGAATGGACAAAACAACTGACGTGCTGTCCTTTGCTCTTGGCGAGGGCCTGCAGACGTTTGCGTTCGTGATGCCGCCCGATCAGCCCCGGCAACTGGGCGAGGTGATCATCTCTTATCCTCAGACGAAAAGACAAGCCAGCGAGCAAGGGCATCCCGTGAAGCGTGAGCTGGCTCTGCTGGTGGTCCACGGAGTGCTGCACCTGCTGAGCTACGACCACGAAACCGATGCCGATGCCGCCTTGATGAGGCCCAAAGAGGCGGCGCTGCTCTCAAGACTAGAGTCGCTGAAGGTGCTGTAGCACTGGCGGCAAAATCCTCTCTCCCGCCAGGGGAGATGCATGCAGCTTCGAGACTTGTGTTTCTCGTATCTGGCTCAATGGCTTCTGCTAACGGTTTGCTAACATCAGGTGATTCCAGCATCCGGTCGAAGCGCTGGGCAGCCGCCTCTTGCAGCCCCGGCACCACATGGCTGTAGGTGTCCAGCGTGATGGCGACGCTGGCGTGCCCCAGCCTTTCGCTCACCACCTTCGGATGGACGCCTGCCTTCAGCATCAGGGTGGCGTGGGT
>JAUSJJ010000212.1 GCA_030647705.1 Dehalococcoidia bacterium | reverse complement strand
CCCCAGAGCATCTTCAGGTTGAGAGGTTTGAACTCCTGGTCAAAGATGGGCACGAAGCTGGGCATCGCCTTGCGGATGGCTTTGTAGTCCAGAGCAAAGGGCAGACATCCTGCCGTCGGACTGAACGTGAAGTCGCCCGGATAGTAGGCCATCGTGATGGCCACGATGTCCGCCATCCCCTTCCGGCCGGCATCGAGCATGTCACGGCCCTTGACCAGAGTCTCGGTATGGTAGATCTTGAACTCGACCTGGTTGTTGGTGTACTGCTTCACCAGCTCGGCGAACTTCTCGATACTGGTGGCGTAGATATGGCTCAGGGGGCTAAAGTCCGCGGCCACCAGAGTTACCTTGGGTCCGGCCGGAGTCGGCGTGGGAGCCGAAGTCGGCGTGGCGGCCGGAGCGGGTGTGGGCGTGGCGGTAGCCTGGGTTGCTGTGGCTTGCGTCACAGGGGGCTTGGTCGCCGTCGGGGCTGGCACAGGGGTCGCCGTGGGGCTCGGGGTACAACTGACCACCGCGAAGGCCACCACCAGCATAACCGCCAGCGCCGCCATCAGAATCTTGCTGCTATTCACCATTTACCTCCTCGATGAAATGTCTTTCTTGGAGTGCCGCTATGGAACCACGTTCACTTGTCTCCGTTGCATACCTCCAATCCAGGATCGTCCTATCTTGCATGGGGCTGCTCGCCCAGATTCAAAACAATGTCCGTCAGAGACCGGCCAGCGTCTTCTCGCAGTCCGCGATGATCTCCTGTACGATGTCCGCAGCGCTCTTTACCTCTTTGATCAGGCCGGCGCCGGCGCCACAGCCGAGGGTTCCTTCCACCAGGTCCCCCTCCAGCATGCCCCTGCGGAAACCTCCGGCGTATAGCTTTGCCCGTTCCAGGGGAGTGCTGCCCGTCCTCTCCATCTGGATGACGCGTTCCAGCGCCGGATTCCTCAAGGCCCGCAATACCCCCATCTCGCCGACACAGGTGACGGTGCCGGTGTCTGCGGCATCCAGGATAGCCTGTTTGAAGTTGGGATGTGCGGCGCATTCGGTGGCAGCCATGAACCTCGTGCCGATGTAAACGCCTTCCGCGCCCAGCGCCAGGGCGGCTGCCATTCCCCTGCCGTCCATGATGCCGCCTCCGGCGACCACAGGGATGCGCACCGCGTCCACTATTTGAGGAATCAATACGAAGGTGGGAATGCAGTCGTGCCCGACATGCCCGCCCCCTTCGAAGCCGACTGCAGCCAGGATGTCAACCCCTGCCTGCTCCGCCCGCCTGGCCGCATCCACGTTCACCGGAATGGAGCGGTGGACCACTTTAATGCCGGCGTCTTTCAACTGCCTGGCGTACACCTCCGGCGCCGCGCCGACCATGACCGCCACAGGGATGCCTTCTTCCAGGATCACCTTGAGGCACTGGTCGGAGTAGGCCTTGCCGCCGGGGGGATAGTCGGGGAGAGCTACCGTGAGGTTGACGCCGAAAGGCTTGTCGGTCAGCGTTTTTACTTTCCGAATCTGGAGACGCAGGCGTTCGCCTGTCTCGACGGCGTCCGCAGATGGCGTCCGTGCGCCGGCGTTGTGGCCGATAACGCCGAGGCCGCCTGCGTTTGAGACTGCGGCAGCCAGTTCGGCCCAGGTGATCCAGGTCATGGGAGCTTCGATCACCGGGTAACGAATGCCCAACAGCTTGCAGACTCGATTGTCTTCGTAGCGGCCAGAGGACATGAATCACCTCCGAGCGAGGCGTTGCTCCGAGAAACGAGGGATGAACACTCTACAGTTGATACACTAAGATACCATAGCCGAAGGAATCTGTCAAAAGCAGGCGGTTGTTTCCGAGAGGTCTTGCCTTATTCTCCCGCAGACATCTAGTTGACATAAGCTATAGAGTGGTTGTCGCAACGCTTTGAGCGACTTATCCGGGCAAAGCGCTTTGCGGATCGATCTCTAGTCCGAGTATTTCTCCAGCTCCAGATCTTTCAGCTTCTCGGGGGTTGGGGCGCCGGTCCTGGGGTCCCAGCCGCGCTCGTCGTAGTACTCGTCAAGGAACTTGTCCACGTCCTCGGGTGTGAGCCGCCTCGTGCCGTAGTAGTCGTGGAGGGGAATCTCTTTGTCGTCCTCCTTCAAAGGAACAAACCACATGGCGGGAGGCCGGTCGTCCTTCCGTGAGAATCCCTCTTTGACGTTGAGCAACCGCCACAGGTTCCAGGAACGCTCTGCGGCCTTCATCAAGTCGGCGGGCTTCATGTCGAGGCCGGTGACGGCGTTGTAGAGGTCCGTAATGGTGTTCACGTGGTAGAAGCGATTGATGAAGGCGCGGTTGCATAAGCCAACGCTATCGAACAGGGAGCACCAGTCCTCGCTGTACCGGGTGAAGCGTCCGACGTTGAAGCCGGAGCCGCGCGTGACGCCGGGAATAGCCTGCGCCGGGATGCCCATCCTTTCGCCGTGACGGGCAAAGTCGCTGGCTGGTCGGGCAGCCTCGTACGAAGGCGATCCGCCGGTGGAGACGTGTCCGCCGCGAGGGTTGGTCAGCATGGTGAACTCCATGGTGCCGAGGCCGCGGACGCGCGGGTCATAGGCGCGTCCGTGCTGGAAGACCGGTGAGCGCCCCTTGATGTGGGCGATGTGCTTCTGCGCCTCTGGAAACTTGCGCCCGATGCCCAGCAATCCCTCGGCCAGGATATCGCCGAAACCCTGCCGCCGGACCGTCATCTCGGCGAGCTTGAGCACAGTTTCCAAGTCGTCCTCGCGCACCCGGAAGCCGACCGTTTTCTCGTCGAGGATTCCAAGCCTCTGAAGATGGGCGACCAGGTAGGTGATAGCGCTGAAGTCGAAGGAGCACAGCCCGTAGCGGTTCATCTCGGAGACCCATTTCACGGAGCGATCGTATGTGTCTCCTCCGCCGGGGAAGGGTTGCACCACGTGTCCGTAGCTGGCAGTGCCTGCATAAGGCCCGGATTTCAGCTCGACGCGCTCCTTGCAGGCGATCTGACAACTGAGGCAGGCGATGGGACGGCGGCTCTCTTTGTGGCGACGCACGAAGTCCCTTACCCGGGGGGCTTCGTCTCTCGTTGGGGAGTGCGATCGTGTCCAGTAGTCGCCGATGTACGGCTCTCTCAGCCACCTCTCCGCATTGAGGCCGGTTATGCCCGCCTCTTCGACCTGTTGGCGGCCCGGCCACGCTTTCATCCTGTCCACCAGGGTATCCACCAGTTTCTGCAGCTTCACTCGATGGGCGACCTCTACCGCATGACTTCCCTGACAGGCAACGATCGCCTTGAGGTTCTTAGAGCCCATGACCGCAGCCAGGCCGCCGGTGCCGAGATGCCCGGTCCGGTCGATGTAGGCAAGCGAGATCCTGACCAGGTTTTCTCCGGCTTGTCCGATTGAGATAGTGCTGCAGGGCTCGTGTGCGGCGAGCAGCGAGGTTACCGTTTGAAAGATGTCCTTGCCCCAAAGCTCCCGGGCGTCTTCCAGGGTGACGCTCTCGTCCTGAATCCGGATGTAGATGGGTCTGGTGGTCGCCCCTGTGATAACCACATGGTCGTAGCCCGAGGACTTCAGCATGGCCGCGAAAGCGCCGCCTCCTCGGGCCGAGGCGAT
Organism: Dehalococcoidia bacterium; assembly: GCA_030647705.1. Taxonomy (GTDB): domain Bacteria; phylum Chloroflexota; class Dehalococcoidia; order JAUSJJ01; family JAUSJJ01; genus JAUSJJ01. The sequence continues at coordinate 973 of JAUSJJ010000212.1, read as the reverse complement.
AGCGCCGTTGACGGGGAACTTGGTGGTCGCCGAGAGCTCTGCGGAGGAGGGGATGATAGTGCCGGAGAACGGTCCCGCACCCAGGATAACAGCATTACCCGGAGAGAAAGGGTCGGCCTTCGGGTCTATGACTTGTGCGGCAAGCCAGTAGTTGATTCCCGCTCCGCCCATGAATCCCCGGACGGCCTCTTCGGACAAGCGTTGGCGGCGCACGGAGCCGGTGGTCAGGTCCACATAGAGGATGCGCCCGGCATAGCCTGATATCTTCACGGCAGGCCTCCTCCAGGCTGTTGGACCAGGGCGCCGTACATGCAATAACGGGCGCAGATGCCGCAGTTGTCGCACCGATCATTGAAGGAAATACGGTAGGCCCCGCTTCCCGTTCGGCGTATTTCGATGGCTGAAGCTGACAGCAGGAACTTCTTCTCTGCCCTGAGAGAGCAACGCAATTCACAGGTCAGACAGCCTGCGCACCTGTGAGCCAGGGGGGAGATGGGGCGTCCCAACTTCTTGGTCATGACAGGAACGTATTATACTCGTGCGACCGCGAAGAAGAAAGAGGCTGGCGATTGTTCCCCGTGCGCCACGGGGCGCCGGAGCAGGATGATCGCACGTAACCATGCAGGGGAACCCAGGAAAAGGAGAAAGGTACAACCGATCCCTGCTCTCTTGTGAACAGAAACAAGTTCCATCGCGGGCAGACGCACGCGTCTGCCCGCGGAGTAATGCGTTTGGGGTCGTTAACCAGATCGGCGAGGGAGGAAGGTCGTGGGGTTATCCTGTGAACCACGGTTTGCTCACCAGCAATGGTGCGGGGAGAGCGATGCGCCGCTGAGGACGGGCGACCTACAGATGAATGATACCCAGGTGTAATACCGGAACCGTGTACTGAGAGTCTTGCCGTCTTACTTGGGCGTCCCCGTGCCGGAATCCACTGTTCCGACCCTTACTTGACCGAACCGGACCCTGCTAT
>JAUSJJ010000189.1 GCA_030647705.1 Dehalococcoidia bacterium | reverse complement strand
CAACTCTTGAAGCTGGACTGCGGTTACACTGCGGTACAACGCCGCGTCGGTTTGCACCGGCTGGCCCGCCGGCGTCGCGGTGGCTGCCCGGCTGCATCCGGACACGGCGAGCAGCGACGCAAGGGTCAAAAAGACCAAGAGCAGCGTGAGTCTCATATTAAGACAGCTTAAGACAGCCCTGGCGCCCTTAGCCGGACACCGTCTCCCCTTCAACAACGCCGCCGCGACGCCCTCGGACCTGCAAATAGGCGAACACGCCCGCCGCGATGATCATGCCAGCGAGGGCAAGCACCTGCGCCTGCTGCAACCCCCAAAGCACCTGCGTCTCCTCCCTGACGAGGGTAAGGAGCAAGCGCCCCACGGAGTAGAGCCCGACGTAGCTGACGAACACCAGTCCGTCCACCTTGAAGTAGCGACGCAGCTTCAAGAGCAGCAACAGGGAAGCGCCGTTCCACAGTATTTCGTATACGGGATAAGGATGGGTAGGCACGCCCAACAGGTGGCTCGGAATCAGAGCGTTCGGATTAGTGTAAATGAAGCCCCACGGGAGGTCGGTGACGCCGCCATAGGCGTCTCCATTCACGATGCATCCGAACCTGCCTATTATCTGAGCGACCAGCAGCGCGGGCACGACGATATCGAAAAGACGTCCCAGCGGCATGTGCTTCAACCAGGCACAAACGGCCCCCGTCACCACCCCCGTCACCAGCCCTCCCCATATGGCCAGGCCCTGGAACTGCAGGATCTGCGACGGGTTGCTGAGGTAGTAATCGAAGTGGTCGATGACGTGAAACGCCCTGGCGCCCAGTATCCCGGCAATCACGGACCACAGGGCTATCGAATAGATTTCCGACGAAGGAATCCCCTTCTTCCGTGCCTGGTGCAACACGATCGCAATCGCTGCCGCTATGGCCGCGATTATGGCCAGGCTATACCAGTGAAGTTCAAAACGTCCTATCCTCAAGAACACAGGGTCAATATCTATCACAATGCCATTCATCGCCTTGCCCTCTCTAAATGCCCGTACCTGGGCCAACGAACAGACACGAAACGCAACGCAGCCCCTTCACGAATGACATACGTTGCACAGCGCGTTCGAAGGAATGCTCAGGACTTCGTATTTACCGTCCGCGACATACCTGGCTTCAACAGCCAGGTTATCGCCTGGCCTGAAACCGTTGGGCATCGCACCCCTGTATGCCGCCTCGATGCTGCTCTGGCTATCTGCAAGAAGGAAGCTGGTCACACCTGTCGACGGATTCCAGACGATGGAGCCAGGCACTACCCTGCCTGCGATTCTGACACTCCGCCCGGACAGCGACGCGCCCTGAAGCCTAGCCTCGGTGGCGGTGATGTGCCCCTCGGCCGTCTTCTGCCCCATGACCCGCAGCCCGATCACACCCCCCACGATAACCAGCGCCACGACCGATGCTGACACGACCAGCCAAACCAGCTTCTTGTTCAAATAACCCGTCCCACTGCCTGAATCGGCGAGCACTCACCTTGCGGCTGCCGAAACGGGCGTCTATCAATGATAACATTGATTATGGCGCTTTGGCAAAAGCGGGGGGCTTCACTCCGTTCCTTCATCCTGCGCAGACACCTCGCCGGCGTGCCTGACCCGGGCCCAGAGCTTCCGCAGGATGGTAATCGGCCACGCCAGTACCCGCAGATTGGCCATGAACCAGTAGTCGGATTCCGCACTCAGCAAATCGGCCCTATCAAGGCCATCAGGTAGAGCTTCGAGCTTCAGGACTGCCTCCGCTGTCTTGAGTTGCGCCCTGGGGACAAGCACTGCGTACTCGCCGAGTGGCTGTCCGTATGCGGTGGGATAAACGTTTCTGGGGAACACCACCGAAGGTATGCCTTCCGCCTGGAGCTTGCCGCGGAGAACGCCCGCCTCTGCCTCAAACTGAACGATGGCCACGGCGGTCCAGTTCTTGAAGCGAGGGATGCCTGCCCCGCTCGCGGTTTCTCCTTGTCGAGCGGCCTGTCGCTTGCGTTGCAGATAGGGCACAGGACAGCCTCCGGGAAGCGCTCCTAGAGTTGGCTGCTGACAGGCGGTACCACCGTCTGTCTTTCGGCGGCCTCCAGAAAACGCTGAGTGACCACACTGCGCAGCACATTCCGGCCCCGCACCGGCGCCACGAACCTGCCCACCAGCCAGGTATGTCCGGTATCGGCAAACACCATCACCCGGGGACTCTGCTCGACCTCCGGCAGGAAATTGGGGATATCTCTCCCGAACACTATCTTGGCCTCGTCAATATACTGGGCATCCTCTTCTCGAAGGATTCTTCCCAGCAGATCGCAGGCCGCCTTCACGCTCATTCCCTCAGGCAACGGGATGCGCGCCTCATCGAACACGTACTCGCAGGAAACGAAACGTCCGCCCACAGAGAAGTCCTGCGAGAAGTTAAGAACGGGCTGCTCGAGTACAATGTGGTTGGGCACATGGACCACGCGCCCGGTCAACTCTCCACCCGATTTCTCACCCTCGCCGACTTCATCCAGGACGAAGTGCAGTAGCCCTATATGTCGTACGTCGCCCTTGACGTTGCCGATGCGGATGCGGTCTCCCACCTTGAACAACCGGGACAGCCGCAGCACGAAATGTCCCGCGAAGCTGGCGACGTATTTCTGGAGAGCCAGGGCCAGACCGATAGCCGCCAGCGTCAAGTACTGGCCGAGACTTGGCTGGAACAGCGGTATCAGAAGCATGCCTATGAAGAACAAAAGGACGATGATCGATAACACTGTTGTCCCTATCAGGGGCTTGCGTCTCTGGTTCATGTTCCCTCAGCTTCTAGAATCCGGCTGCATCACGCGTCCTCTCGCCCCACCGCAACCACGCCTGCCGCGGCAACAGCAACCGTTGGCTTTTTTTTCGTCGCATATATTCTTGTCCACATCTCCCCAAAAATCAAGTAGGTGTCCTCGGCAGGAGAGGGAGAGGCGCCTGAAGGGCACAATTTCCGGAGGAGCCTCATGCGGCAGGCAGGGCTGGCAGAGTATCGCGCAATGATATAAAATGCCCGGAGGTACTCCGTTGCTTTGAGCCCCCGTCTGACTGGCCGCCAGGGGTAGGCTAATCTGCCTGCAGGAGGAATCCGGTGAAAACAATCGTGACCCTGACCATCAACCCCGCCATAGACAAGAGCACCTCCGTCGAGCATGTGGTCGCTGAACGGAAGCTCCGGTGCAATACGCCCCGGCACCGGCCGGGAGGAGGCGGCATCAACGTCTCACGCGCCATACACAACCTGGGAGGGGATTCCCTGGCGCTGTATCCTGCCGGCGGCACGGTGGGCAAGCGGCTGCGTGACCTCCTGGACGAGGAGGGAATCAAACATCAGTGGACTGCCATTCAGGATACCACGCGGGAAAATCTGATGGTACTGGATGAAGCGACCAATGTGCAATACCGCTTCGGCATGCCTGGCGCGCAGATGCATGAGACCGAGTGGAGGCAGCTTCTGGACGAGCTACCTCTCATTTCACCTAGGCCAGACTACATCGTGGCCAGCGGCAGCCTGCCGCCCGGTGTCCCGGACGACTTCTACGTCCGTGCAGCCGGGGTAGCCAAAGACCTCGGCGCCAGGTTCATCGTCGATACTTCGGGGGAGGCGCTTCGGGCCATAGTGCAGGCGGGCGGAGCATACCTCCTGAAGCCAAACATGCGCGAAATTGCAGAACTGGCGGGGCACCAGATCAGAGACGACCCTGACCTGGAACAAGCGACCATGGACATAGTGAAGCAAGGGCAGGCAGAGGTGCTGGTGGTCTCCATCGGCGCAGCGGGCGCACTGCTGGTATCCAAGGATGGCCACAGGCGCCTCCATGCACCGCCCGTTCCCATCAAGAGCAAGATCGGAGCAGGTGATAGCATGGTGGCCGGGATCGTACTCAGCCTGGCGCGCGGCAAGCCGCTTCTGGATGCCGTTCGCTTCGGCGTAGCCGCGGGATCCGCAGCGGTCATGGTCACGGAGCTCTGCTCCAAGGAGGACACGGAGCGGCTGTACCAGCAGATGTCCGCTGAGAAAGCCTGATCTGCAAGGCCAGGCGCAGGACTTCAGCAGGGCGCCTCGATGATCACGTTCGTTCCTTTGCCAGGATCAGACTCGATTCTGAGCTCCCCGCCGAGCAGCCGCGCCCGCTCTTCCATGCCGGCCAGGCCCAGCCGTCCATCCCTGGCCAGGTCGCCCATGGCGCGGGGGAGGCCAAAGCCTTTGCCGTTGTCTCTTATCGCGATTCTGATCGTGCCTGCTCCAAACTCCACCACCACTCCGGCCTCGGCGGCGCCGGAGTGCCGCCACACATTCGTCAGCGCCTCCTGAACGATGCGGAACAGCACCAGCTCTATCTGCTCGGCGAAACGCCGTTCGTCACCATGGACTTCAAGCCTGACCTTGATGCCCGACCGCTTCTCAACATCTGAACAAAGCCATTCCAGCGCCGGCAGCAGCCCGAGGCGGTCCAGGGTCGGGGGACGCAGGTCCTGGCTCAGCCTCCGCACTCCCTCCATGATGCCGTTCGTCTGCTGCCAGAGGCTGTCAATCAAGCGCCCTTGCTCTTTCGATAGCGTCACGCCCGCGTTGGAGGCGAGGCTATCCAACTGGCGCGAGAGCACCACCAGCGACTGAATGGTATCGTCATGGAGCTCGCGGGCAATGCGTTTTCTCTCCTCTTCCTGGGCGCGGGTCGCCTGCTGGAGGTAGAAACGCAGGTTTTCCTGCATCCGCTTCTGCTCCGTGACGTCCCTGGCGATGTGCTGAAACGCAACCGGCTTGCCGTCCCTGCTGATCAGACTGGTAGTCAGCATAAAGACGGCCTTCCCGCCATCCTTCCTGATAAGATGCTGTTCGTACGGCTGCTCCATGCGGTCTCCGCCGAGCAGGCTTTGCCGCACCTTCTTCGCAACGCCCAACCCCTCTTCATCCAGAACAGCCGCAGCGCTCATCGTATACAGCTCGGCAGCCGAGTATCCAGTCAGTTTCTCGGTAGCCTGGTTCGCCTCCAGGATGTTGCCCTCCAGGTCCTGAATCCAGATCGCGTCATTGGCGCCCTCGAAAAGCCCCCTGTAGTTGGCCTCCGAGATGCGTAGCTCCTGTGCAATCTGCCGCTCTTTCTCGTACAGGCGAGCGTTCTCAACAGCAACGCCTATCTGGTTCCCAATCGCTATGAGCAAGTCCACTTCTTCCTTGGGGAACTGCCTGTGGCTGCGCATGGCCACGCAGAGGGTCCCCAGAACCTTGTCCCGCGACCTCAACGGCACGATCATCTGGGACTCTATCCCTTCGTACCATGCAGCGTCGTTCGCAGAACGCTGGCCAACCGAGGGCTCCTGCACCAGAACGGGTTCTCCCGTTTGCGCTACTCTGCCGTTATGCCCCTCCCCAAGCTTGATCCTGCCCACGCTCTGAACGAATCTCTCCGACACCCCGTCATGTGCGGCCAGAGCCACCATCCCGGCTTCATCGTCCACCAGAAACACGAGCGCCGCATCCACTTTCATCACGCCTATGACGCTCTCGATGCTGCCACCCAACACCTGACCGAGCTCCAACGATTGCGAGGCCACCCTCGATATCTCGTTGATCGCGGTAAGCTGAATTCGACGGTCTCGCTCCTTGCGCAGCCCATCGAAAGTGAGAGCGACCGCATTACCGGCGATGAAAACGGCGAACGATTCAAAGATGGAATCCCTGGAGAACGGTGAGACGAGCAACGCCCGCGGCAACATTAGCGCCAGGGCTGCAAACGACGCGATGGCGGCTCCCTTCATCCCGAAGAGGAAACCTGCCCAGATTATGGGAGCAAGGAAAAGTATCCGTTCAAATGCGTGACGCTCCAGTCCCAGGTTCTCCGTCAACCTGGTCAGGAAGGCGGGATGTCCGATGGGC
>JAUSJJ010000187.1 GCA_030647705.1 Dehalococcoidia bacterium | reverse complement strand
GGCACACGCATTATGCCACAGCACAGGGGAAGCCGCAAGCAAGCCAGAGTGGAGGCTGCTTTCGGGCCATGAGCACGGCCCCGCCGCAAGGATTCTGGCCTTGCGGCGGGGCCGGACGTCCTACCCCGGCTTGAGCAGCCGCGATGCGTCCTGGTAGAGGGCCATCTGCTACTTGCCCTGATAGACGGGCTTCCTCTTCTCCCCGAAGGCCTTGACGCCCTCGACGCTGTCATCCATCCCATACAGCGGGATGAACAGCTTCTCCATCAGTTCCCAAGTCTGCTTGGAGTTCATTTCCCTGCTTTTGTAGAACAGCTCCTTGATCCTCGTGGCGGCCACCGGGCCGTTTTCCAGGATCTTGTTGGCCATCGCCGTCGCCGCAGACATCAGGTCTGCCTTGGGCACAACCTTATTGACGAATCCCATCTCGTAGGCTCTCTGCGCGTTAATCCGGTCTCCCACGAGCATTAACTCGAGCGCATGTCCCGGCGCCAGGTATCTCCACATGTCGCCGGTGTTGGGTTCAGCCAGGTTCCACCTTGCCGTCGCGATGCTGAACTGGGCATGGTCTGCGGCAATCCTCAGGTCGCAGTCCTGGGCGATCCACCAGCCTCCACCTATACAAAAGCCGTTGATGGCGGCGATAACGGGTTTCCACACCTGGAAAGTGGTCGGCGCGATGTGAGCGGTGTTCTTCGGGTTGGCGGCGTTCTTCAAAGTAGCCCTGATATCCCCGCCTCCCCCGCCGAGGTCGAAGCCGGTGCAGAACGCCTTCTCGCCGGCGCCGGTGATGATAGCTACCAGCGACTCCGGGTCGTCACGGAACCTGACCCATGCCTTGCCAAGCTCTTCGATGGTTTCCTGGTCGAAGGCATTCATCTTGTCCGGGCGGTTCAGGGTCAGATAGACGATCTTCCCCTTCTTTTCGTAAAGCAGTACTGACATCGAGTCTCCTTTCTGGAAGTAATATTCCGCCGGGCCTTTTTTCGGCGTCTGCACCCCCTTTCTCCAGCGCCAAGCTATCTAAAGGCCGGAGTTGCGGGGCGGCGGCCCGCCGCGACTCGGCCATATTCTGACAACACTATACACGTCGGGTCAAGACCAGTAAAGGTAACATATTACCTCAATATCCTGAATATCCTGCTGTTTCACTATGGGCGAAACTGGAGGCAACGCCGAGCTACAATCTGAGGAGTACGTTCGTTTGTGAGTCCTGCGGAAACAAGGGGGCGGTTGCGGTTCCAGCCGAGTGCATCGGCTGCGGGCGTGAGGTGCTGTTAGGCTGGTCTCCCCAGCGGCGGGAATGACAGTATCTTGATGGGTCGTGCGCTCTCATTTTCGTAGACCGGAAGCGCTAATGAAGTGTTAGAGACGCTACACCCGTGTGACGCGTGTCCAACGTCATTCAGGAAGAACCGCACCGGCTGCGGGGTCATTTGCCCTTAGGCTTGAGCGGGAGGCTGAAACCGAACGTAGACCCCTTACCCTCCTCGCTTTTGACCCAGATATCTCCTCCGTGAATTTGCACCGTGTGTTTGGCTATGGCCAGCCCGAGGCCGCTTCCGCCGGTGGACCGGGACCTGTCCGCCTTGAAGAACCTCTCGAAAATGCGCGGCAGGTCTTCCCTGGATATGCCGATGCCGGTATCGGACACCAGAACAACGGCTGTATCGCCTCTGCGCATCGTGGAGACCAACACCTTCCCGCCGGCGGGGGTGAACTTGATGGCGTTGTGGACGATGTTTGTGATCACCTGCCGGAGCCGCTGTCTATCGGCGGGTACGGCTGGCAGATCGGGGGAAGGCTCGATTGTCAGAGTCACCTTCTGCCTTTCCGCCAGCGGGGCAAGGTGAGTGCGGGCCTCTTCCACTAGCTGGTTGAGGTCCAAAGGTTCCAGGTCCAGTTTCACTCTGCCGGTCTCGATGCGGGACAGTTCGGACAGCTCTTCCACCACCTGGGTCATCCTATCCACTTCGGCGTCGATTTTGGCAAGGAAGTCCCTGGCGACCGGCTTGTCATCGATTGCCCCGTCCTGCAAGGTCTCCACCATCGCCTTGATCGTCGCCAGAGGCGTTCTGAGCTCGTGAGAGATATTCCCGACGAACTCTCGCCGCATGGTCTGCAGGCTGCGCATTTCAGTGAGGTCTTGCAGCAACAGTATGGCGCCGCCGGGCTTGCTTCCGGACAGAGGGACGGCGATGGCCCTGATGAAGCGATTGGTAGAAGTGTAGAGCTGCGCAGTCTGCTCACGCGAAGTGGCCAGACATTTCTTGAGCACCTCGTCTATCTCGTGATCGCGGACAACTTCTATCAGGGGGCGTCCCCGCGCCTTCTCTTCACTGAAACCGAACAGGTTCTGTGCCGCAGGATTCGCCATCACAACGGCGCCTTCGAGGTCGCTGAGTATCATGCCATCGCTGATGCCGGAAAGTATGGCCGCCAGCCTGCTTCTGTCATCGTTGATGGTGGCAATCGTGCTCTTCAGGCTCACCGACATTTCGTTGAAGGCGCGGCCCAGGAGTCCTATCTCATCGTCTGTTTGCACTCCGATCTGCTGGTCGAGCTGGCCGGAAGAGATTCTCTGCGCCGCCCTTGTGATCTGCCTCACCGGCCGGGTAATCATCCTGGCGATCAGCGCCGCGCCCAGCACTGTAAGCAACGCGGCTAACATGGTAACGACCGCGATCGTGGTTACGGCGCCCCGCACCGAGGATTCTTCCACCGTCAATGGCATGGCGACCACCGCCACGCCCAGGGTCCGGCCGTTGCCGATCACAGGCACGGCCACATACATCGTGGTCTCGCCAAAAGCGGCGCTGTACCGGGAGCTTGCGCCGACTCCTGATGCCAGCGCCTCGATCACCTCCGGGTGTGCGGACTGGTTATCCAGGGTCGAGGGATCCTGGGCGCTGTCGCCGAGCGCCTTGCCATCCACTGTGACCAGGGTCACGCCGGCGTTTATCAACTTGCCGGTGGTCTTGGCAATGACATCGAGGCTGTCGCTCTTGGATGGGTCGAAGAAGGCGGGCCGGCTGGCTTCAGCTACGAGCCTGGCCTCCTTGACCATGTGGGAACGCAACTGATCGATCTGGGCGTTCTTGACGTAGGTGACCACGTAGGAGCCGAGCGCGCCCATGGACAACAAGATGAGCAGCGCGGAAGGTATGGTGATCTTCCAGAAGATGCTACGAGACACTTGAACCTTCCAGCTTGTAGCCGATGCCCCTCACCGTGACCAGTCGCTTCGGCTTTCCCGGGTCGTCCTCGATCTTCTCGCGAAGCCAGCGGACGTGCACGTCCACGGTGCGAGTGTCCCCGAGGAAATCATAGCCCCATATCTTCTCCAGGAGCTGTTGCCGGCTGAAAACGATGCCCTTGTTACGCACCAGGAAAGCCAGCAGTTCGAACTCTATCGGAGCGAGAGTCAGCAACGAACCGCTTTTGGTCACGGTGTGCCGCGCAACATCGACTTCAAGGTCGCCCACCTGGAACACCTCGCCGGAGGCCTTGGGCGCATGCATCTCAGATCGACGGAGCATGGCGCGGGCGCGGGCCAGCAACTCTCTCATGCTGAAGGGCTTGGTCATATAGTCGTCGGCGCCCAGGTCGAGTCCGACCACCTTGTCGGTCTCGTCTCCACGGGCGGTGAGCATCAGGATGGGCACAGTCGTGTCCTTGCGCAGGATGCGACAGACCTCGAAGCCGCTCATCTTGGGCAACATGATGTCCAAGATGATGAGGTCGGGGCGGTCCCTGCGCGCAATGTCCAGCGCCTCGACGCCATCGGAGGCGGCAGACACGGTGTAGCCTTCCTTAGCGAGGTTATACTCGAGGACGCTCAGCAGAGTGCGGTCGTCTTCAACGATGAGGACTTTGCTCTTGGCCATATCTCTTCACGTAGTATAAGGCCAAGGGCGGGATTGGGCAAATGGGAGAGGTCACGGGCCAGTGTTTTCGTGAGAATGGACCAAGGTCAGGGGGAAACGGTGGGTTTTGAGAATGCCCGTTTGGGTTATTTCGATTTGTTTAGAGTTTAGAGCTCAGTGCTTAGAGTTTCCAACCCGGCCGGCTAGTCCCCCGCGTACAGGCTCTGCCTGTAGGCTTCGATCCTCTCAGCCGAGAGCGGCGGACTCAAATAGGTGGCCCCGGTAAGCACCGCGCGCACCGCACATGTTAGTTCGTCGGGGCCGGCGTCCTTCAGCACATACCCTTTTGCCCCGCACTGCAGCGCCTTCAGCACGTAGGCGGCGTTGTCATGCATCGAAAGGACCACTATAAGGGTCTTCGGAGAACGCTGCCGGACCCTCGTTATGACCTCGAAGCCGCTCATGCCGTCCATGCTGAGGTCGGTGACCAGCACGTCCGGCGCCAGGCTTTCGACGAGGTTGGTCGCCTGGATGCTGTCTGAGGCCTCTCCCACCACCCGGAAGTCGCTCTCGGCTTCGAGCACCATTCGTATTCCGTGCCTGACGACCTTGTGATCGTCAGCCAGTACAACTTTGACCATTTGAGAAGTCTTGCCGCTCCCCTGTTTGTCGGGCGCCTGTAACGAAAGCATCATTCTTCACCGGCCTCACCCTGATCCATACTCCCATAGTAGTACAACCCCGTTCCCCCCACAATCCGTACCGCTACTTAGTATGGACGAAGGGGAGTACATATCTTCACGGCGCGTGGGTGAGGGCAACTACGCATTGCGGGTCTGCGCCAGCGGCAGTGTGACCGTCACCTGGGTGCCCCGTCCCGGGGCGGATTCCACTGTGAATTCGCCTCCAAGGCTCAAGGCGCGTTCGCGGCTGCCGCGGATGCCGCTAGAGGTCAATGACAACAGGGCAGGGTCAAAGCCGGCGCCCTGGTCTCGTATCTGGACAGTGAGCTTCTTGCCGTCGGCCCGTACACTGACGGCGACGCGTTTGACCCCCGCATAGCGCGCCACGTTGGTCAGGGCTTCCTGGATGATCCGGTAGACGGCGGTGCCTACCGGCTGCGAGAACTCCCTTTCGATTCCCGAATGCTTGAAATCAACCTCTATCTTCGTCTTGGAGGTGAAGTCGTGCAAACTCCATTGCAGCGCCGGCAATAGCCCAAGGTCGTCCAGCATGCCCGGGCGCAGGCTGAGCGACAGGCTGCGCACCTGCCCGATTATCTCCGAAGCTACCTTCTGCGCCTCTTCCAGCTCGGGGGGCGCGCCCTTTTCGGAAGAACGCCTGACCCTGTCCAGGAGCAGCTTCAAAAAGGTCAACTGCTGACCGGTCTGGTCGTGCAGTTCCCGCGCTATGCTGCGGCGCTCGTCCTCCTGCGATTGCACCAGCCGGCGGGCCAGCGCCCGAAGCTCGGTTTCAGCATGGTCGCGTTCGATGCGCACGCGAAGCGCCTTGATGCCATAAGAGAGGTCTTCAGCAAGCTGCGCCAGCAATACCACCTCTTCTTCGTTGAACATATCACGCTCTGCGGCGTAGATGCAAAGCGTGCCATAGGCGTGGCCAAGGTCAACCAGCGGCAGGGCCACCGACGAGCCATAGCCCCGCTTGGCTGCCTCCTCGCGCCAGGGAGCGAACGAGGGGTCAGAAAGGATGTCCCTCACCACCGCAGGCTTGCCCGTTCGCATGGCGATGCCTATCGGGCCGCGCGCCGTCTTTCTATCGGACAGGTCAATGTTAAGCGTGCTCAGGTAGCCTTCCTCGTGGCCGGCCCAGAACATTGGCTTTACCGTTTTCTGTTTGCTCTCATCGACGTAGCCGACCCAGCTCATGCGGTAGCCCCCGGCCTCGACTACGGCGTGGCAAACAGCCTGCAGCAGCTCCGCCTCGGTGGAGCAGCGCACCAGCGCCTCATTGCACCGCGTCAGCGTCATCAGCGC
>JAUSJJ010000175.1 GCA_030647705.1 Dehalococcoidia bacterium | reverse complement strand
GCCTGCTTGGCCATGGCCCTCTGCATCGACTCGGGCAGGAGGACGTCCTTCACTTCGACGATGGTCACCCTCACCCCCCACGGCTCCTCAGTCTGCTCATCGATGATCTCCCGCAGCTTGCGGTTGATCTCGTCACGATGGGCCAGCACTTCATCGAGTTCGGATTGCCCCAGCACGCTCCTCAGGGTGGTCAAAGCTATCTGGATAGTGGCCTGGTCGAACTCTTCAACGTTCATCACGGACTTGATCGGGTCCACAATTTTGAAGTACAAAACGGCGTCTACCTTGATGGTGACGTTGTCTCTGGTAATGGCTTCCTGCGGCTCGAGGACAACCGTCTTGATGCGAAGGCTGACCTTGGTCAGACGGTCGACAAAGGGGATAATCAGATTCAACCCGGGCCCCCTGGTGCCCGCCAGGCTGCCAAACCGCAGTACGACACCACGCTCGTATTGCTTAATGATCTTGATAGAGAATGCGAATGCCGCCACCGCCACTACGACGATCAGCGCAATGATGTAACCGTTCATCCTTGATCAATTCCTCCTAGCCTATTACACCTACTACGTCTGAATTGTAGCCGAATCAATATGAAAAACGCATAAAAATCAGAGGCTCAAACATGAAAAACATATGAAAAGTAGTAGATATGAACTACATCGACTGGTCAATATAGTGTAGGACTAGCTACATGTATCGAGGGGGGTTGAATGCGAAGGCCAACGATATGACCTGTCAATATTGCATGGTAATAGTCATGCCTTTGCAGCAGTATTCAGAGGGTCTGCCGCATGAGCGAGGAGCGTTCAACCGCCCATAGGCGTCTGGGAGAGGAGAACGATGCCGTCCAACGAGCCTGTCAGGCTAGCTTGGAGGCAGGCCGCGTGCGGTCATTTCGCGACTTTGGCGAACATGTAGCCGACCCCGGGCCGCGACACGATGTACGTGGGATTGCCGGGGTCAGCCTCGATCTTGCGTCGCAGGTGACGGATGTACGCCCTCAGGTATTCAAGCTCGTTGCGGTATTCCGACCCCCACACCTTGCTGAGCAGATCTTCGTGCAACATCACCCTGCCCGCGTTGCTCACCAACTGAGAAAGCAGCTTGTACTCTGTGAGCGTCAGAGACACTTCCTGTCCCCTTACGGTCACTCTGCGCCGGGCGAAATCGACGGTGACATCTCCGCAGGAAAACACCGGGGGCGTCTGGACGTCTTCAGTGGACCTGGTGCGCCGGAGCACAGCGCCAACCCTTGCCAGCAACTCCTCCACCCCAAAGGGCTTGGTCAGGTAATCGTCCGCGCCCAGACGCAAACCTTTCACTTTGTCGGCCTCCTCGGCCTTGGCGGTGAGCATTATGATGGGCACTCCGGAAAACTCCCTCACGCGGCGGCAGAACTCATAGCCATCGACGTCCGGAAGCATGATATCCAGGAGGATGAGGTCAGGCATCTCTTTATCCACCTGATTGAGCGCGCCGGCGGCGTCCATGGCCACGAACACCTTGTATCCTACTGATTCCAGATTGGCCCGTACCAGACGGATCAGCCGTGGGTCGTCGTCGAGCACCAGAATGGAAGCTTTTCTGACCATCTGCTACTTTCCTTCCTGACCTTCGGTGCTGGCCCCATGGTGGTCCAGAGGAAGGCTGAAATAGAACGTGGTACCATTCCCAGGCTCGCTTTCGACCCATATCCGGCCGCCGTGCGCCTCCACGTGTCCCTTGGCAATGGCAAGCCCGAGTCCGCTGCCAGGAGTACCACGCGTCGAAGGGTTGTCCACCCGGTAGAACCGGCCGAAGACCCTGCTTTGATGCTCCGGGGCAATACCGACGCCTTGGTCGCTCACGCCGACCACGATCCCGTCGCTTCTGACCTCACCTGAAACCGCGATCCGGCCCCCGTCAGGAGAGTACTTGATGGCGTTTTCCACAAGGTTGCGCAGTACCTGCTCGATGTAGCGGACATCAGCTTCGAGAACAGGAAAGTTGGGCGGGAAATCAATGGCAAACTCGTGTTTGGCGGTCCTCGGCGCCGCCTCCTGCACCACTTTCTGAGCCAGACGAGGCATCAGCAGCGGCTCCGTTTCCAGCTTGAGGGCGCCAGCCTCGACCCTGGCCATCAATAGCAGCTTGTCTATGAGATCGCGGAGCTCGTCGGTCTTCTCGTCGATAATCTGCAGGAACTCACGTTGAGTCACCTCATCCCACGACACGTCTTGGCGGAGCAATGACGTTGAGTACCCCTTGATAGAGGCCAGTGGGGTCCTCAGCTCGTGGGAGATAGAAGAGATGAATTGGGACTTCAGGCGGTCTGCCTCCCGCCAGGCCCGCGCCTGTTCGGCCTCCCCGGTAAGCTGGGCCTTCTCGATAGCCATGGCGATGTTGTCGGCGATAGCCTGGAGCAAGCGAACGTCGGGCTCAGAGAACGCTGCGTCGTCCCTGAGGCTCACCACCACTATCCCGCCTACGCACTCTGCTTGGCGCACCACCGGAGCACAGACGGCGCTCCGTGCCTTCAGACCGGCGCCACTGGCCCGCAGGAATGCCGAACACATCTCCCGGGCCTGGATGCGGATGCCCTCGTTCGCCTGGCCGGGAATGAGGCACTCCGGCCCGCCGGCCCCCGGACCCGGGACAACCCTGGAAAGCGGCGCCATGTCCGGTCCGGAAACGGCGCGCACCACAAAGCTGCCATCCTTGGCGTCCTTGAGCAGCAACGCTCCGCTGCTCGCCGCAGGAATAACCTCGACCGCCTTTGCCACCACCGCCTGCAGCAGGCTGGAAAGGTCCGGAGACGAGGCCAGTATCTCGGTGACGGTGAGCAATGACGACAACTCGCGAGTCCTCTGCTGCGTCTCTTCGTAAGAAGTCTTGAGCTTCAACCTCATTTCGTCGAAAGTGCGGCCCAGGGTCCCGATTTCGTCTTTCCCGTGAGCGATCACCGGGCTCGAAAGGTCGCCCTCGGCGATTCTCCGGGAGGCAGCGGCCAGCGTACCGATGCGCCTGACCACCTCCCGAGTGGTTACGCCCACAAAGAGCAGTGCGACGAAGAACAGCCCGCCTCCCGAAAGAAGCAGCCTCAGCCGCAACTCCTCGGTGGGCGCCAGCGCTTCTTTTTCCGATTGGCGGATCGCGACTCCCCAGGGAGCGGTTGAAACACGGGTAAAGGCCAGCACATCACGCCTCTCCACCTGCTGACCCGCCTCGTGGCAAGTGTGGCAGGTACCCACGGTAGGCTCCCCGGCGGCGATGAGCGCAGCGAACCGCTCGGGGTGGTCGCTCTTCTCAAACGGCGCGAGCTTGTGGCCGGGTTCCGTCCTGGCAATGACCAGGCCGTTCTGGTCCACGATCTCGATATACCCGGTCTCACCCAGCTTGATGGGCCGGATGAAGCCGCCGATGCTGGAATGAGCTATGTCGATCGCGACCACCAGGACGCCCCTGGGCAACTTGCCTAAGCTGGTCACGCCGCTGAGCAGAATGGCGGGAGTGCCGGTCAACGGGGCGGACACCAGGCCAGAGATTTGTGGCTCCCTGTTCTCCATCGTCTGGCTGATGCTGGCATAGGCGAACATCTCCGTACCCGCCAGCTTGTCATAGTCCCGGCTGCTCCACACTACACGGCCCGAGCTGTTCAATAGAAGGATGTTGAGGGTGGAGATCGACATCCTGGAGTAAGCCGTCTCGAGTCCTGCTATCTGTGCCTCGATCTCGCTCTGCGGCCCATCCATGTCGACGTCCTGGGCCGTGTACTTCAGTTGGGCCAGCGCCCCTCCCAGGACTTCATCCGCGTAGTCGGCGATAAGATGCGCAACCGTCAGCCGCTCGCGAAGCATCGCTTCCGTGCTTTGGCTGAGCGCCCTCATGCTGAGGAAGCCGAAAAGTCCAATGCCTATCAGCACCCAGACCGCAGTCAGGAGTATTATCCTCCTGCCCAGGGTCATGTTGGACAGAAAAGACACCGGCGACGCCTCCCCGAAAGCGAGTAGCTTACTCTACACAGGAAACTACAACAAATGGTATATGTTATGATGACATAATTAGCGGAATAGTGCAACGCAAGCTTTCGGGGCAGAGAAGGGAGCCGCGGCAAAGCTTCACGCGGAGTCCACGGGCTTTGCCCGCTCGTCTTCACTCTCCCACTTTCACTGTCCCCCTCTTCCGCCCCGCCTCGAACAGCGCCAGAGAGACTTCGGCGGCACGAAGGCCATCGGTCCCGGTAGCCAGCGGCTCACCTGTGCCAAGCACGCTCCTGTTGAAGTCCTCGATCTCGTCCAGATAGACGTCGGTCTTGTCGAACTGATACCTGATGGTTCCTCCGTCACGCTTGAGCAGCAACTCGCCCCCTGAGCCGCCCCACCAGAGGCTGGTGGTGTCGATGCAATACAACGAGCCTTTGTTTCCGTGCATCTCCAGGGTATTTGCGCCATGCGGGATATTGAGGCTGAAGTGCATCGATCCGAAAGCGCCGTCATCAAATCTTAGCATGCCCAGCACAAAGTCCTCGAAAGGCCGCTCCGGAGGCTGCTCGCCGATGAACGCGCCCACCTCGACCACCTCCCGCCCCAACATGAAACGCAGCAGGTCGATGCGGTGCACGCCGACCAGGTACATGGCGCCGCCGCCGGCCATGCCCGGCTCGAAGTACCAGCCGGGGGTCCACAGCGGCGGGATCTCCACCTGGGCATTGGCGTATTCCAGCCGGCCAAGCTCCCCCGCGGCCACAATCTCGCGGGCCTTGCGGTGGGCCGGGTGCTGGCGATACTGCAGGCCCAGCCCCAGTCTGACGCCGTGCTTACGGCACGCGTCGATCATGGAACGGCATTCTGCAACGGTAGGCGCCATCGGCTTCTCACACAACACGTGTTTTCCGGCGGAAGCGGCCTGGATCGTCTGAGAGGCATGCAGCCCGTTGGGGCTGCCCACGTAGACCGCGTTGATATCCGGATCGCGCAACAGATCGTCCAGAGAGGTGTACGCCCGCTCGATGCCGAACTCCCTGGCGAAGGCGGCCGCCCTCTGCTTGTCCCTGCTGAGCACTGCTACCAGCCTGGTATCCTTCGCCTTCTGTATCGCCGGTGCTACCCACTTGTGCACCCTGCCGGTGCCGATCATTCCCCAGCCGATGGTCATGGCACGCTCCTTCTTCTAAACATTAGGCATCACGGGGACACACGAGGGAGCATGGATCAGTCTGAAGGCCGTCTCCCGCCGATGCTCTACCCCGCAATCATAATCATCTGAGGCCCGATGTCAAGACGTCGGCCAGCCCCGTAATCCGTGGATTCTTTGCGCAGCTCAAAGATGTTTCATAATCGGATGGCCTTCACACCAGAGGTCTTTTCTGCACCCCAGGCTGAAGCCTGGGGCATAGATACTGCAACGCCATGCCCACGGCTTCAGCCGTGGGTGGGAATCCACGGATCACGCCAGCCAGGGAGCATGCCGCCCGCGAGCGGATTAAGACTGAAACCAGGCCTGACTAATGTCCTTGCCGTTTTTCAGTCAGCGCTCAGAAGACGAGAGTCAACCTGAAGCGTGGCGCGTCGAGGACGCGTTGTATCGGGGAGAGGCAACAATACGGGAATTCCAACGGAAAACGAGGAAAGCAAAGGGGCAACAAAGAACCAGGCCGCACCAAAGGGCACAGCAAGCACCACCGCCCCACCAGCGAGATAGCCAGCCTGCAAAAGGACCACCGGCGATCGCGGTGGAAGAGGAAGCTGGGCTAATAGGCGCTGAAAACGTAGGGCAGATAGAGCAAAGCGACGCTGACCATCACAATCCCCACAACTAGCGCGATGGTCTCCCAGCCTACCGATTGTACTTTTTCGCCCGCTCGAGGAAGCTCCAAATTCGGGACCGATGTGGACGCATTAACATTAGTAGCCATGTCAACACCCCCTTTTCACTATGTTAACATCGCGTCCCAATGTTGCCATCAAGCAAATAGCCGGTTAGACCTAACGCAAACAGACTATATTGCCCTAGTATGTTAGCATGACATGACTACACATTCCCGTCACTCGGTTATATCTATCAGGCCCTTGCTCAGTGCATACTTGATCAACTGGGCGCGGCTGTGCAGGCCCAGCTTGTCCATGATCCTGGAACGGTGGGTCTGCACCGTGTTGGGACTGAGGCAAAGGGCATCAGCTATCTCTTGGTTGGTCCATCCCTGCCCGATGTGCCTGAGCACTTCCCGCTCCCTTCCGGTGAGCCCATCATAGCTGGCTCCATCGCCACCACTCTTGACGCCCTGCAAGTAACCGTCCACCAGTTTTCCGGCCAGCGAAGGATGCAGATAGGTCCCACCGTGGTACACTGCCCTCAATGCTGCAACCAGCTCCCCGCTTGAGGCGCCCTTCACCACGTAGCCGGAAGCGCCAGCCGACAGTATGCGGAAGAAGTACTCCGGATTCCCGTGCACCGTCAATGCCAACACCTGGACCTCCGGAAACTCCTTCTTGATCTGCTGGGTGGCTTCAAAACCGCTCATCTTGGGCATGCTCAAGTCCATGAGCACGATATCAGGATGAAGCTGGCGCACCTTCTCAACCGCCTCAGCCCCGTCGACCGCTTCTCCCAGCACCTCGATGTCATCATGGGCCTTCAGGAGCAGCGTAATTCCTTCCCGAATAATCGTATGATCGTCAACCACCAATAACTTGATCTTTCCGGTCTTTTCCACCAGGCTCCTCCTTTCTCAGGGGCACCTCGACAATGATCTTGCAGCCTTCCCCAGGCGCAGACTTGATGTTAATCGTTCCTCCGAAAAGCAGCACCCTCTCCCTCATTCCCAGAAGCCCAACGCCGGCTTTGGCCCCACGCGAGCCAAGCACCCCCTGGACATCGAAACCCTTCCCGTCGTCTTCGACCGTCAGCCTCACCATGGACTCGTCCATCCTCAGTGTAATCCGGGCGTTTGAACACTTAGCATGTTTGGCAATGTTGTTGACCGCTTCCTGTACCACCCGGAACAGGGCTGTCTCCAGCCGCGTCGGCAGCCGCGACTTCGCCCCCGGGGAATCCACGATGACCTTCACTCCCTTTTCCTGAAGGCGCTCAGACGCATACCACCGAATAGCAGGAAGCAGCCCCAGGTCATCCAGCGCTGTGGGCCGCAGGTCTGCCATGAGCCTCCTGATATCCTCCAGCGCTTGCACAGTCAGCGCCCTTTGCTTGGCCAGTTTCCGCTTCACCTCCGTCATCCCGGAAGGAAGGCTGCTCTCTATGGACTCCAACTGCATAGTAAGGGCGGTAAGAGTCTGCGCTGAATCGTCATGCAGCTCGCGGGCAATGCGCCTGCGCTCATCCTCTTGTACCGATATCACCCGCTCCAGCAACTGGCCCCGGATCTCTTCCTTGCGCTGCACTTCCTCATACAGGCGCGCGTTGTCGATAGCCAAAGCCGCCTGATTGGCCAAACGGGACAACAGGTCTGTCTCCCTGTCCCTGAATCTCTCGACACGCCGGCGGGCAACTGTGAGAGCGCCGAGGACCTTGTCTCCTATTTTCAACGGAACTCCCAGGTGAGACCTCAATCCCTGGCCTTTCACCAGAGAGTCTACCGACTCCTCATGAGAGATAGTCGGGTCATCGAGGTAGTCTTCCAACAGCACCGGCTGCCCCAGTTCCACCACTTTGCCGGTGAAACCCTGTCCTACTCTGAGCATAACCTTGCTGAAGGCCTCTACCCTGGCGCCGGCGGTTGCCCTGATGTAAATGCCCTCGCCGCTCTGGTCGAGCAGACTCAGCAGCGCCACGTCGGCGCCCAGCAACTGCCGAGACTTTTCCACCACCGAGTTAAGTACCTTGTCCACGTCAAGCAGCGACGATATCTCCACGCCCACCTTGTACAGTGCCTCAGCCTCGCACTCGCGGCGCTGTTCCTCTTGAAACAGCTTGGCATTGTCCACCGCCACCCCGATCTGGTGGCCAATGGCTCGGAGCAGGTCCAACTCGCTCGCTTCCGGGCCGCGATTCTCGGGCAGCAGAACAACCAGGACTCCCTGAATCTTTCCTTTGGACAGCAGAGGAAGCGTGAGCAGAGTCAGGGGCTTGCCGTTCACAATACTATCGGGAAGCCGCGATTCCGAGATCTGCGCCGATACGCCCTTTTCTCGCGTTCCGGCTAAGAACTTCATTACGGAAGGCGAGAGTCCTCTCTGCGCCTTCACCACCATGGGCTGGCCCTCGTCCTCCACTATGAAGATACCGCCACCTTGCCCCCCAAGAACGGCGAGTACCTTGTCCAGCGTAGCGCCCAGGCTTTCCTCAAGATTCAACGACCTGCTTACTGACACGGCAATGGAGTTGAGAGCGGAGAGCTCCAGATTGCGACGCTCGATGTCAGCAGTCCTGAGCTCGATCTCCTTGCGGGAGGCCTCCAACCTCGCCCTCATGCCTTCAAAGGTCCTGCCCAAAATCGATATCTCGCCCTCGCCTTTGGCCTCGATGCGACCTGTCAAGTCGCCGGCAGCGATCCTCTGTGCACTCTCGGTCAGCATGCGGACGGGATTGAGCAACCTGCCGATGAAGACCACAGTGAGCCCGGAGGCAAAGACCAGTGACACCAGTCCTACTGCCAGCGTCTCCCATCCCAACCGTTGAGTCGGCCCCAATGCCTCCTCTTCCGACTGACGCACAGCTATGCCCCACGAGGCAGTCATGAGAGGCGCAAAGGCCAGAACATCCTTACGTTTCTCAGCCGCGCCGTTCTCCTGATGGCAACTGTGGCAGGTACGGACTACAGCGGTCTTGTCCTGGATCAGCATGATAAAGCGATCGCCATGGTCGCTCTTCCCGAACACCTGGGCGGGTTGGGTGGAAGCCAACAGCTCCCCCTTGCCATCGACCACCTGCGCGTAGCCGGTGTTGCCCAGCTTGATCGGCTCGATGAAACCGGAGATCGTGTTCTGAGTGAGATCGACCGTGGCCCCGACGGCGCCCAAGACTGAGTTGTCCGGCTTGACGATGGGCAGAAGGTACATTACGACCGGAACGCCATCGAACAGGGAGGGCAGGATGCCGGAGATGCGGGGCTGGCGGGAAAGATAGGCGCTCTGTACGTATGCGTCCCCAAAAAGGCTGGTTCCCATGGCCTTCACATTGCCCGGCTCTATGGCAACCACCTTGGCCTGTCCGTCCAGGAGGAACAGGTCATGGGCAAACAATCGGGACTGGGCGCTCTTCAGGATGGCCCTGGCCTGTTCCAGATTGCCGTCCTCGAGGTAGATTGAGCTCGAAGTGGCGATATCCGCCAACTGCCGCATCACGCCCCTGTTGTAGTGATCGATGGACTCCGCGGCCACCCTGGCCAGCAGGAGCCGCTCCTGGAGCGTTCGCTCTGTGCTCTGCCTGAGAGCCCACATGCTGATGAAGCCGAAGGAGGCAGACACCACCAGAAGCCCCAAGACAACCCGCAGCACCATCTTGCCAGTCAAATTCATTCGAAACCGCATCCCAGCCCTTTACCAGACATAACGTACATGACACCAAATCCAATGGCCCGTAGATACCCACGGGCACAGCCCGTGGCACTCGGTTACTCAAGCTTTTGCTTGACGCCCTTCGGGCGATTATGCATTCACCCACGGGCAAAGCCCGTGGAACCCTGCCCTTCGGGTTTATTGGAAAGCACGCTGCGGGAATAGCGTGTCGCGAAACTGACAGCGATTGCCCCCCGTAGGGCAGGTTTCCCAACCTGCCAGCCCGCGACGGTCGGGTTAGGAAACCCGACCTACAGGTTCCATCGCTATTCCTGGGCGGGTACAAGCATGCCGCGAAACCGACAGCGATTGTCCCTGAGTCGCCCTTATTTCACATCTCGCAGGAATCTCGCTACTGCGGGCCGTCATCATTAGCCCAGGTGGAAATGTGAATAGGGCCCGGTGATAACCATTAGCACCACCATCACCCCAAGGCCGATCATGGCCAGTATGGCCATGCGAGGTACCAGCGATGCGTTCGTTGCCCCCGCTCCCTTGACCGTGGAAATGCGCAAGACCTGGTACAGGGTGACTATGTAGGTGACATAGACCGCAATGAGGACAAGCACAAACAGCCAGAGCCACGACAGCATACCCCCGGGCAGACGCAGAGCGGTGTTTGGAGCGTTGCCCTGCGGGCCAAGGTCAAATGCAGATTCGGGACCGATCCATATCTCCGGCCCAGGAGCCGGCATTCGAATGCCGGCTTCTGTGTGATAGAACACATCTCCGCTGTCCGCGATGGCTATCCTGGATCGGGTTTCCAACTTCCCAAACCAGGCGACGACTTCGGGCTCCCCAGGGCGGCGGGGTATGTATTCAAGTGCAGCGACGCCCTGCCCGTCAGTGGTTGCCTCCCCGGCTTCTACGAGACCGCGGGCGAAGAAGTCCTCCAACAGAAGGAACTTTACTTTTTCGCCAGTCCTGGGTTTCCCCTGGCCGTCTTTGAGCGTGGCCGTAAACGTCACAGGATCACCCGTTTGCCCCGCCGGCGGAACGCTCAACGTCAGGGAACCGTTTTCCACGGGCGGAGTAGCCGCAGGTGTCGGACCTGGAGTGGACGGAGCGCCACCAAGCGAGTGGATGTAGGTGATTACCTGCCATCTCTTTTCTTCGGACAGAGTCGATTTGTAGGGAGGCATCCCCTTGGTGATCCTCCCTTCAGACAGTGCCCAGAATACGGAGTCGGGCTTGGCCTCCAACTGCTTGGAGTAGCTGGCGGAGCTAAAGTCAAATGCAGACACGCCGGCGCCAGTCGCGCCATGACAACTCCCACAGAACTGCTCGTATACAGTCTTCCCGGCGCTCAGGACACCGGCATCGTTCCAGGCGAAGGGGTTCTTCACTCCGGCGTACGGCGGCGGCGGTTCTTGAGCCAGCACAGCCGCCGAGGATACGGCGAAGAGTAGGATTGAAAGGGTGGCGGCCAGTAACCACTTGGAGTTCATCTCTGTCCCTCTGCCTCCTCTTTGTGGTGCGTTTCCTTTTCCGCCTCTTCCTTAAGCTCCCATACAGAGACCAGAGGCATGAACTTCGCTGCCAGGGTCACCATCACGGAGAAACCGGCCAGGGTAGCCAACCCGATCGATATCTCGACCCAGGTCGGCGAGTAGCTGCCGAATTCAAACGGCATCAACGGCACCTCAAGAGTCGGCACTATGATGATGTACCGCTTCACCCACATGCCCAACACCACCAGAACGGCCGCGATGAGGACCATCGGTATGGTTTTCAGCTTGGAGAAGATGAGCAGGAAGGCGGGCACTATCATGCCTGCTATGACGAAGAACCAGAACCAGGGGGCGTTCTTCCCCAGCATCACGAGCGTCAGTAACTGTTCTTCTCCCTCTTCCATCTTGTACCCGCCGGTCAGGTACTCGGTGAAGGTCAGGTACAAATAGAGAAGAAGCAACGCCAGCAGCATGTAGCCCAGGTTGCGGAAGTGTTTTTCCTTAATGTACTCCTCAAAATGGTATACCTTCCGGAAGATCGCGATGACGATCAGCAGCACTGCGGTTCCGGAGAAAACCGCGCCAATCACGAAGTATACTCCGTAGATAGTGCTGTTCCATCCAGGACGGAGCGTCATCGAGAAAATGAACGCGACCACGGTATGGACGGACACGGCGAGCGGGATAATCATGATTGCCATGATGCCGATTGCCCTGTTCAACCGCTTTCGCTGGTCAGGTGTATCCTGCCAGCCAACCGCAAACACCGTGAATATCTTCCGCTTGAAGCCTGAAGCGCTTTGCCCCAGCCGGTCTCTGGCCAGCGCCAGGTCCGGAATCAGCGGCAGGTAAAGGTACAACAGGCTGCCCACAAGATACGTTGTGATGGCAATGATGTCCCAGAGCAGAGGTGACTGAAAGCGACCATAGGCAATAATGTGCCAGGCCCGCTCAGGATGCCCCAGGTCGATGATGGGCTGGAGGGCGCCATCGGTCAGGCCACCCACAGCAATGATCTCCGATATGCGCGTGATGGGGCTGCGCCAACCAGCGTTGGTCAGGCGCAGGATAGCAGAGACCAGGGCGCCGGCATAGCTGATGCCGATGAAGAACACGAAGTTCACAATGTAGACACCGTACATGACCTGGTCGCCCAGTCCGGTCGTCACCAGGCCATAGCGAAGCTGGATAGCGTAGGCGTACAGTCCCCACGCCACAGTCGCCAAGAGCAGAAACACGAAGAGGTAATACGTTTTTTGCGTATGGATCAGGGGCGCAAGGCTCACTCGCTCCAGGCGATCCTGAAAGCTCTCAATGGCTCTAGATCTCATTTCGTCTCACTCCACGGGAATATGCCGTCAGGGCGTACGAAGCCTGACTCTCCACCCCAGGGCCAAGTTGCCGGCACAAATGGGCGAGGGTCGTCCGCCGTCCGGCCGAAAGTCTGGCCATGTCCCGGTAGGTAGTAGACGCGGGGCTTGGTACCCAGCTCCTCCTTGTAGCGGAAAGCATCGTTCTCGCTGAGGAACTTGGAGAGTTGGACTACATCTTTTCCGTTGGAGGCGATGTCCTCATTGAGGTCGCCCATGTATAGCGCCTTCATGGGGCAACCCGCAACGCAGAACGGCAGCTTGCCGTTTGGCAGAAGATGGGAGCAGAACATGCATTTTATCACCGTCCCCTTTACCGCCGGCACCGGGTAGTGGGGAGAATACTCCGCAAACGCAGCTTCAGGAGGAAGGATCGGCTCACCCCAATTGAAGAAACGGCGGTGATAGGGACAAGCTGACATGCACAGGCGGCAGCCAATACATCTGCGGTGGTCGATGAGGACAACGCCGTCCTTGTCGTGGTAGGTTGCCGCAACCGGGCACACATTCACGCAGGGAGCGTTCTCACACTGGTAGCAGGGGGCAGGCAAGAAGTACTTGCCCCCGCCGGGAAGATCGTCTTCATAAACCTCTATCCACTGCTGCCCCTTCGGAACATAGTGGCCGAGGATGCAGGCGTTGGTGCATTGCGGTACCGTCCCGATCGTTACGCACCCGTCGCATTTCTTCAGGTCGATAACCATGCACCATGCCCGCTTCTTCTTGTCCGCCGGCTCCTGAGGCATCCCGGCGGATGCTTTGTCGCGGGCCAAAACCGTTGCCATCGGAGAGGCAAGGACTGCCAGAAACCCGGCCACACCCGCCGACTGCTTGATAAACTCGCGCCGACTTACATCTTGTTTGCGCACACGAACCCTCCAACTGTTTCACAGAACGGATTTACCGGTGACCCCAACCCCTCGGACCTCGCCGGTTTCCACCAGGGATCGCCCACCACACAGCCCCCGGAAGATGCCCGCCGAGGCGACCGGCCACCCCATGCCCCGTTCACTTTATTGTAGAGGGGCACCCAAAAAACCTGTCATGCCGGGTCACAAAGGCTTGTGAACTTGACCACGGCTCTTAGGTCCCAGCGTAATATGATATCAGTTTCCAATAACCTGCCATAAGACTGCCATCAATGAATTTAAGTAACGAAAACATAATATCGAGGTTAGCTATTTATTTTCCAGTCCCATCGCCAGAGTCATCTCCTGGCTGGGCGTCCATTAGTCTGTTGCTATGGATTCTTGTTTCCCTGCAGAACGGATACTAGTGTTAATCATGTAGTCTATTATAAACACATTGCTGTGTCGATCGTCAAATATTCATGCCTAGACCCGTCGTTTTCCCCAAGCGTTAGAGTCTTCCGGAGGCCGGCCGCGGTATCGCGGCGACCACCATGCCACAGGTACGAGCCTCGGTCGGTTTGACAACCCTCCGGCCAACGTTTATTATTGGGCGCGGTTTATCAAATGCTGCCCATTATGGAAAGTTCAACAGACCAATGCTGATCGGCATTCTCTCCGATACCCATATTCCCACAGTAGCCAGAGCACTCCCCAGCCAGGTGCAACAGGCGTTTCGCAACGTCGACATGATCCTGCACGCCGGCGATATCTTCGCGCTTTCAGTGCTCGATGAACTGGAGCGATATGCCCCAGTGCTCGCGGCCAGCGGCGACGACGATGACCCGTCCCTTAACGACCGTCGAGTGAAAGAAAGGCACATCCTGGACATCGAGGGCTTCCGCATTTGCCTCCTCCACCAGATGCCGCCGGAGGTATTCAGAAGCTGGATGTTCGGCGCCGACGAAATGGCTGCGTTTCGGGACGGCATCGACGTTCTGGTAACCGGACACTCCCACAAGCCGGCCATCGACAGGGTTCAGGGCATGCTTCTGGTAAGCCCCGGCAGCGCTACCCTGCCTAATTACGAGCTGAGGCCAGGCACGGTCGCCTTGCTGCAACTGGCCCCGGGCCATGCAGAGGCGCAGATCGTGGACCTCGCCAGGGTTGCTCCGACAAAACAGTGACGGCGGCCGTTTCAAAAGCAGCCCGCACCCTGGCACAAGCCGCAACTCATTTACTCGGACAGCAACCTGCGCTTTCCCCTTTTCCAGAAGCCAAACATCGCATAACAGATGTATTGCCAGTTGGCGCCAAAGATGTCATAATACGGTTACATGAGGGTCAAGAGCACATTGCCCAAGACCCGTTTGGACCTAGTCGGATTTAGGAGGAACCACTGATGCAGGAGAGAGTCGCCATCTTCATCGATGGCAGTAATCTCTACCATGCTCTGAAAGAGAACGTAGGGCGCACCGACCTCAACTTCTCCGAGTTCGCGCGCAGGCTGGTCGGGCAGAGGCAGCTTTCTCGAACGTATTACTACAACATCCTGCAGGACCGCAGCCAGAACCCCGAGGGCTTCCGGGAGCAGCAAGAGTTCCTGGATGTTCTGCGCAATACGCCCTATCTGGAGGTGCGGTTGGGAGGCACCAAACTATCGCAGGGCGTCCCCGTGGAAAAAGGCGTGGACATCATGCTGGCCACGGATCTGCTGCACTTCGCCGCGAACAACCTATACGACACAGCGGTGCTGGTAAGCGGCGACGGGGACTTCGCTTATGCGCTGCAGACAGCCAAGAACCTGGGGAAACACATCGAGGTTGCCCACTTCGAGAAGAACGTCTCCCGTGACCTTCTGGAGGTGGCAGACCTGAAACATCTCATGAACCGGGATTTCTTCAAAGAACTGTGGGTCGGCAAGCCACGCAGCCGGCACCGGAGGCCCGGAGGCCCGAAGCGGTTCATGCCGGAGCAGAAGCCGCAACAGCCCAGGGAGGTCCACCAGCCCAGCGTCCCGCCGCCGGCCCAGCAGACCTTGATATGAAAAGTCCCGGACTGCGATCTGATTCAATGGGGTGGAACGCGTCCCATGACGCTTGATAACGTGTGGAAATGGAGGAGGAAAGAGATAACGACCAAGCAGAACTACACATTCCCGGGGATCGAGCTGGTGCAGAAAGCCAAGGAACTGGTCCACGAAGGAAACAATCACCAGAATCCGCCTGAAGCGCAAGGACAAGACGCTGGTAGACGTGTCCCTGCCCCTCGGAGCGTCTCTGGCTGCGGCGGGAATACTGGCTGCTCTGGGCGCCTTCGCAGCCGTATCCAAGGACAGCCTAGTTGAGGTTGAACGGGAGGACACGCCAAAGGCGGACGAACCTCCCGCAGGATCGGCCGAACACGTGGAAATGGGAAAACACATCGAGAGAGTGGTCAAAGCCGAAATGCGACACTGGCTGGGGGCCCATGATGATGACGACTGGGAGGAGATCGGCCACAAGCTGGTGACCCGCGTCAGGGCCAAGCTACAGGAAGAGAAGAAGGGCAAGGAAACCACCACGCCTGCATGAGGCGCCTGCCGCAACCGTGGCCGATCCAGTACGCCGCCACGGGGACATCTTAACAAGTAACGCCAGTCGGCAGCCCTACAGCCTGGTCTGTGCCGGGCTGCCGACTGGCGGCTCCCCTTTGAGGGACGCAACCAGATCGAATGCCCGTTTCACATTGGCTTCGGTTCCTTCCACAGCCAGTACCACGCTGCCCTCCGACCCGCCAACTCCTCCCGAGGCCACGTGCGTTGCCCGCACCCCGCCCAGAACAGCCAGCGCCTGTACCTCCGTCACCACCTTGCCGGTAACCACCGGTACCATCCCCGGCGATGAGCCGATGGCGTACTTGAAACGGAATATGCCGCACTTCCGGGCTGCCTCCAGTACCGAAGGCACCAGTTTCTCCAATCCCACCGGCATTATCAGATGAGACCCCCTGGGAGTCACGATGGGCAGAGCAGCCCCGATCGTCCCCGCCACGTTACTCGTCACCAGGATTCCAACGTTCCCCTCCATGTCAACGGCGTTCGCTCCCTTGATGAAGACGTCTTCAGGGCCGAAGTCCTTGACCGCTTCCGAAAGCGAAACGTCGACCAACTGGCCTTTTCGCAGGACATAAGGCCTCGGCAGCGTCGCCGGATTCACCCTTGGCGAGCCCTGAGCAATAACGCCTGCGGAGTACTCCGCCTTGTCTATCTTGATGCCCAACAGTTCCTCGACGACGAAGGCATTGGTGGTGCCCTTGGCAATCACCACCGTTCCAATCTGCAATGCCCGCTTCACCTCCGGCAGGATGGCTACCGCCTTGGCCAGGAGGCGCTTGGACTCCGAGGGCGTCAGTGCCACCATGGCTGATACGGTTTCCGAGGGAATCGGATCGGGCAAGACTTCATAGAACATGACAGCACCTCTTTCTAATCCAGATCGGCCGGTTCGGGGACAGTCCGTGGCTCGTTCGGAAACGCCAGAACGGCAGCTTCCGAAACTGTAGCTGCAAAAAGAAGCTCGAGGCCGGCGGGAGGAGCAACCTTGCCCCTGGCGGACGCCGGCAGGATGCACCCTTTGAACCCCAGCTTGGCAATTTCAGCCAGGCGCTTATCAATCTGATTCACCGCTCGCAGTTCACCGCTCAGCCCTATCTCCCCTAGGGCCACCAGATCAGGCTTGACCCAGCGGTTCTTCAGGCTGGAGAGAATAGCCAACGCCAGTCCCAGGTCCGCCGCCGGCTCGTTGACCTTGAGCCCGCCTACCACGTTGGCTATGATATCTTGATTGCCCAGCATCAGTCTGAGGCGCTTCGATAGCACCGCCGCAACCAGCAGCAGACGGTTGAAGTCGAGGCCGTTCGCGGTCCGACGCGCCTGACTGAAGGTAGTGGGGCTGGTCAGCGCCTGTATCTCCACCAAAAGCGGCCGCGTCCCTTCCAGGGCAGGCACGATAACGGAGCCGATTGCCTCCCGCGAACGTTCCATCACGAAGGCCTGAGACGGATTGGACACCTCGACCATTCCGGCATCCCTCATCTCGAATATGCCTACCTCATTGGTGGAGCCAAACCTGTTCTTCACACCCCTCAGCAACCTGTAGCTGCTGAACTGCTCGCCCTCCAGATAGAGAACCACGTCGACGATATGTTCCAGAGAATGCGGCCCGGCGATGCTCCCCTCCTTGGTCACGTGCCCTATCAGCACCAGGGGCGTGTTGGAGGACTTGGCCCAACGCATCAGCCGCATGGTGCATTCCTTCACCTGGCTCAGGCTGCCCGCCGGCGATGCTAGTTCCGGCAGGTACACGGCCTGAATCGAATCCACCACAGCCAGTCGCGGAGACAGTGACTGTAGCTGGCCCATTATGCTGTCCAGGTCGGTCTCCGAAAAGAGATACAACCCCTGTCCCTGAATCCCGAGGCGCGTCGCCCGCAGCTTGATCTGCTGCTCCGATTCCTCGCCGGAAACGTAGAGCACTTTGCCCAGCTTCTGAGCGAGCATGGCAGTGATCTGCAGCAGCAGCGTCGACTTGCCGATGCCGGGGTCGCCACCAACCAGTATCAGGGAACCAGGCACAATCCCTCCACCCAACACCCGGTCGAACTCGGCGAAAGGCGAAACCGTGCGAGGGAAGTCGGCTGAGGATATCTGCGACATCTCTTTGGCAGTGCCTACCGCTTTTTCCTGGTGGGCGGCAGCCTGGGACATCTCCACAAGCGTATTCCACTGACCGCAGTCGGGGCAGCGGCCCAGCCACTTGGGGCTCTGGCCCCCGCACTGCTGACAAAGGAAGACCGTTCGGGCTGCCTTAGTCATATTGTTTCACGTCCCGCTCTTCATATGGCCATGCCGGCTCGGGCGCCGTCGGCCACGGCCTCCAGGATACCCCTGGCCTCGACGCAGTCCCCGATGAGATGGGTCTGCGGAGCCTTGCCCTCCATGGTCCTGGATAGCGCGTTGTTGGGCTGAGAACCAGCGGCCACCACGATTGTGTCAGCCTCCAGCAGCTCTTCCTTGCTCTGTGAGTCGACCACCACCAGGCCCTTGTCTGTGGCGCGCTGATACTTCACCCCCGGCAGCATCCTTACGCCGGCTGCGGCCAGACGATCAATCTGCATCGCGCGGAGCACCGGGCTCATTTTGGTCGCGAGGGCGGCGCCTCTTCGAGTGATGGTGACCTTCTTTCCCTTCTCTGCAAGGTACTCTGCGGTCTCGCAACCCACCAGTT
>JAUSJJ010000169.1 GCA_030647705.1 Dehalococcoidia bacterium | reverse complement strand
CTTCATATCCCGCCAAGCGGCTGTACACCGACTGCCGCAACAACGGCACGATCTCGTGCTGCACATTCCTGCCTTCTCGGGTCTCTTCCAGATAGGTCGGTGCTGCCTCCGTCAACTCCAGCGCTCCATCAAGTTCCCGTCAGGGCAGCAGACCTGCATCAGAAGTAATTCTGGCACCGTGAAACTCCAGCCTCAACCGGTTATCGAATGGAACTCTGAGTCCCTCTTTAGTCTTTTCACCCATTGGGTTCCTCCAACCAGCCCCCTTGCCGCGAAGCTAAACACAGGGGCCCTTGAAGCTATTTTACCATAGCAATATGCTTAAGTCTCAGTTTGATATGGGGAATGCGGGATTCATTCCTTGCAGCACTGGAATTATGCGGCGTAATTCTGATGGTGATTTATTAAACCGCCTCTCTTTTTCCCAGACTAGTGCGGTGACGGCCAAGCCGAAAGCCCCAAGAATACCCAAAATGGAAGCCACCCCAGCATTTGAAGCCCAATCAAAGAAAGGCTTTAACATAGCACTTTCCCTGAACTGGAAAAGCAGCAGGGCGATAGATATGAGTGATGCCCATACAAAGACTGTTTTGATGATTGCCCTTCGCATATTTTCACCCCTGCCCAGAGAGTATAACACAGGGGAACACGAAGGCGCATGAGAACCGCCGCTTCCCATTGGTTGACCCTGACCTTGCCGGGGACGACAATATGGTCTGTCATGGCGCTCCCCGCCCGCAACAGAAACGAATGGAGCCTGATGAATCCGTAATGGCCAGCTTCGGATGAGCGTGC
Organism: Dehalococcoidia bacterium; assembly: GCA_030647705.1. Taxonomy (GTDB): domain Bacteria; phylum Chloroflexota; class Dehalococcoidia; order JAUSJJ01; family JAUSJJ01; genus JAUSJJ01. The sequence goes on along the minus strand of JAUSJJ010000169.1, from coordinate 4,185 downwards.
ATTGCACATAATGGGCCACTTGGCTATACTTGTTGTGTGAACCCGATGAAGACGGACGTAGACCCAAAAGGAGTCGAGCAGCTTCTCGACAAGACTCGCCGGTATCTCACTCCGGAGAAGCTGGCGGCGGTTGAGGACGCCTATCGCTTCGCGGCGAAGGCGCACGGCGACCAGGTGCGGGAGTCGGGTGAGCCTTACATGGAACACCCCATCCAGGTCACACTGCTGCTGGCCGACCTTCAACTCGATAGCAGTTGCCTGTCGGCCGCGTTGCTCCATGACGTGCCGGAGGATACCAAAGTCTCCCTTCAGGAAATAGAAGCCAAGTTCGGCAGCGAGATCGCAAAGCTGGTCGATGGCGTCACCAAGCTGGGCAAGATCAAACTCCAGGCGCCTGGGATCAAGGAAAGCACCGACGAAGCCAAGACCCGGGCGGAGAACCTGCGCAAGATGCTGCTGGCCATGGCGCAGGACATCCGCGTGGTGCTGATCAAACTGGCGGACCGGCTGCACAACATGCGCACTCTGGGCGCCTTGCCGCCGCAACGGCGGTTGACCATCGCCCAGGAGACCATGGAGATCTTCGCTCCGCTGGCCCACCGTCTCGGCATCTGGGAGCTCAAGTGGCAACTAGAAGACCTCGCCTTTCGCCATCTCTATCCCGACAAGTACCGTGAGGTCGTCCGTCTGATCGCCACCCGGAGAACGGAACGCGAGGAGTACATCGCCAAAGTTATCCGCATCCTGGAGGAGAAGCTGCAGGAGGAGGGCATTCACGCCCAGATAAAGGGCAGGCCCAAGAACATCTACAGCATATACACCAAGATGCAGAAGTACGCCGCCCAGGGCAAGGAGTTCAGCGAGATTTATGATCTGTTGGCGCTGCGGGTGCTGGTGGACGAGGTCCAGGACTGCTACAGCGCGCTCGGCGTGATCCACAGCCTGTGGCACCCATTGCCCGGTCAGTTCAATGACTACATCGCCAACCCCAAGCAGAACATGTACCAGTCGCTCCACACTACGGTGATGAGCCTGGACGGGAGGCCCCTCGAGGTGCAGGTACGCACCAAAGAGATGCATCGCATTGCCGAGTACGGAGTGGCCGCTCACTGGCGCTACAAAGAGGGGCTGACCGGAGACGTGAACTTCGAGGAGAAGATGGCTTGGCTGAGACAGCTCGTCGATTGGCAGAGGGAGTTGAGTGGGGGGGCTGAGGAGTTCATCGAGTCGGTCAAAACCGACATCTTCCCGGACCAGGTCTTCGTCTATACCCCAAAGGGCGAAATCAAGGAGTTGCCTGCGGGGTCGACGCCGCTGGACTTCGCCTATCGCATCCACACTGACCTGGGGCATCGTTGCATCGGGGCCAAGGTTAAAGGCAAGTTGGTCCCCCTGAACTACCTTCTCCAGAACGGGGATACCGTCGAGATAATGACCACCAAGACAGGCAGGGGACCGAGCCGGGACTGGCTCAACCCGGACCTCGGCTATGTCAATTCGACGCACGCCCGCGAGAAGATCAGAGCGTGGTTCAAGAAACAGGAGCGTACCGAGAACATCGGGCGCGGCCGTGAGCTCCTGGAGAAGGAGCTGCGGCGCCTGGGCATCGCCATGAGCGACCAGCCGAAGATAGCCCAGCTCTTCAAGCATGACAACGTCGATGACTTCCTGGCGGCGATAGGCTGCGGCGATGTCAATCCCCGGCAGATCGCGGTGAAGCTGGCCCAAGAGGAAGCGCCTGAGACCATCAGCACCACCGCCCAGCGTCCGACCACCACATCAGGCATCGAAATCTACGGGGTAGGCGACCTGCTTACCCGGATTGCTCAGTGCTGCAAGCCGGTGCCGGGGGATGAAATCGTTGGCTTTGTTACACGAGGCAGAGGCGTGGCCGTGCACCGCAAGGACTGCCCCAGCGTAGTCAACGAGGACGAAAAAGAGCGGCTGATCAAGGTGGAATGGTCGGCTGCCAACCACCTCTACCCGGTCGACGTTATTGTCGACGGATGGGACCGCGTGGGACTGCTGCGAGATATCAGCGCTGTGGTTTCCGGTGAGAAGGTCAACATCTCCTCCGTGAGCATGCTGAACCAAGATGGCAACACTATACGAATTCTGCTCACGCTCGAGGTCACCGGCATCGGCCAGCTCTCCCAGCTCATGTCCAAACTGGAGCTGGTGCGCGGCATCACCAGCGTGGCTCGCAGCGCAGACAGGGCGAAGCGAGGTAACTAGGGTGGCGGCGGAACGTTTTCGGGAGCTGCTGAGACGGGTCCCCGCCAAACCCGGCGTCTATCTGTTCAAGGACAAGGCAGGCTGCGTCATCTACGTCGGCAAGGCGGCCAGTCTCAAAGACCGCATCAGGTCGTATTTCGCTCCTCCGGCCTCCCTGGCCGAAAAAACCCGCAGGATGATGAACCGGGCGCAGGACTTCGACTACGTCCTCACCGACTCCGAGCAGGAAGCCCTGATCCTGGAAAACAACCTCATCAAGAAGCACTTCCCGCGCTACAATGTGCGGCTCAGGGATGACAAGAGCTACCCGTATCTGAAGATAAGCGTCAACGAGGACTTCCCCCGGATCTACGTTACCCGCCGGCTGGAATCCGATGGCGGCCGCTACTTCGGCCCCTACGCCAGCGCCTACTCCGTCCGCCTCACGCTCGAAATGCTGAGGAACGTCTTTCATTTCCGCTCCTGCCGTAAGCCCATCGACGGCAAGGAGCGCCGTCCCTGCCTGGAGTACCACATCCGCCGCTGCCGCGCTCCTTGCGTGGGGTCCATCACCCGCGAGGACTACCGCCATACTATCGACCAGGTGATGCTGTTTCTGGAAGGCCGCCAGGAGCAGATCGTGCGGGACTTGAAAACCAGGATGGAGGATGCTGCCGGAGCCCTCCAGTTCGAGAAGGCTGCCCTGTTGCGAGACCAACTGCTGGCGGTGGAAAGCGTGATGCAGCAGCAGAAGGTCGTCTCTCCCATCCCGGAGGATGAAGATGTGGTGGGCCTGGCCCGTTCCGGGGATGAGGGCTGCGTGCAGTTGTTCTTCGTCAGGGCGGGGAAGCTGACCGGGCAGGACCATTTCGTGATGGAGGGAGCCCAGGGCGAAGAGCCCAGGGCGATCCTGACCAGCTTCGTCGAGCAGTTCTACGGCGCGGCATCCTATGTTCCACCCCGGATACTGCTTCCGGAGAAGCTCGAAGATATGGAGGTAGTACAGGCATGGCTCAGTTCCAGGCGGGGAGCCAAGGTGGAGCTGAGGGCGCCGCAGCGCGGCGAGAAGAAGAAGCTGGTGGCCCTGGCCGCCCAGAACGCGGCGGAGATGCTGGAGCAGCTCCGGGCAAAATGGCTGGCGGACGCCGGCAAGACGCAGGTGGCCCAGGAGGAGCTGCAGCGGGAGCTTCAGTTGCCCCGGCCGCCGCGCCGCATCGAGTGCTATGACATCTCCAACATCCAGGGCGCCTCGGCGGTGGGCAGCATGGTGGTCTTCGAGGACGGGCGTCCCAAGTCCAAGCACTATCGGCGCTTCCAGATCAAGACCGTCGAGGGCGCGGACGACTATGCCATGCTGCAGGAGGTGCTGCGGCGTAGGTTCAAACATGTGGATAACGCAGCCAGGCCCGACGAGCCCTGGGCGATCACCCCCGACCTCGTTATCATCGATGGGGGCAAGGGGCAACTGAACGCTGCGTTGGACGCGATGAAGGAGCTTGGAGTGGATTCCATCCCGACGGCCGGCCTGGCCAAGGAGCAGGAGGAGCTTTTCCTGTCCGGCCGGCCTGACCCGGTACGGCTGCCACGGACCTCCCAGGCGCTTTACCTGGTGCAGCGCATCCGCGACGAGGCGCACCGGTTTGCGCTGGCGTATCATCTGAAGGTGAGGACAAGAAAGACGCTGGGGTCGGCGTTCGACTCGGTGCCGGGCATCGGGCCAAGGCGGCGCAAGGCGCTGATCAAGCGGTTCGGCTCCGTCCGGGGCGTCAGAGAAGCGACGCCGGAGGAACTGGCCTCTGTGCCGGGAATCACAGTGGCCCTGGCCAATCAGATCAAGGAGCACCTGTAGAAAAGACCCGCCCCCGCAAGCCTGGGGCTTGACTCCAGTGCTATCATGAGCCTGGAGCAACTTCAAAAGACACCCAGCGACGGAGCAGCGATGATGAAGCCTTTCAGGGTCTTTACCTGCCT
>JAUSJJ010000168.1 GCA_030647705.1 Dehalococcoidia bacterium | reverse complement strand
GCAGCGGAAGCAAAGGAGATCGGCCTGGTCAACCGGGTCGCTCCCGCGGGCAAACTCGACCAGGCAGTCAAGGAAATCACAGACGACCTCGTCAAGCACAAGAGTCCCATGGCGTCGACGATGATCAAGGGACTCGTGGACAAGGGAATGCAGGCGGACCTGCACACGGGGCTGGAGCTGGAGGTACAAGGAATACTGCGTCACTTCCGCACGGAGGATTGCGTGGAAGGGATAGCCGCCTTCAGAGAGAAGCGGCCGCCTGTGTTCAAAGGGAAGTAGGCAGCAGAAACGCTGGACTGTCGTTGCGAGTGCCCGCAGGGCCGAAGCAATCCGCGCTCTTTTTGCCATAGGCAACGGATTGCTTCGCCCCCGACGTGTCGGGGTCTCGCAACGACATGAACTGCAATCGCTCCGAGGAGGTTGAATGGAAAAAGAAGAACTGAAGAAGATCAAGGCGATTGATACGATGTGCCATTTCTCCTACTGCAAGCCGGAGCTTGCCAAAGCCATGTTCGAGCGTTACGAATACAAGGTCATGGCCACTACTACCTTCAAGGGGGTGGTGCGCCGCCTTGGCCTCAAGCCCGGTGAGGAATGGAAAGCCCTGGCCGGACTGGGAAAAGGCTCCGTGCCGGCCATGATAGAAGAGATGGATGAGATAGGCGTAGACTACGTCTTCATCGAGACGCTGACCCATTGGTCCTGGCACGATCACAGGCTGATGTCCGACGTAGTCGTCGAGACTATTGCGGAAATCGTGGAAGAATCGAAAGGCAGGGTGATAGGGGGCGCCGGCTACAACCCGTTTCGCATCAGCGAAAGCCTCCGGGACGTAGAGAGGGCAGTCAAGGACTACGGTTTCAAGTGGGTGTGGTTTCACCCCATCAGCTTCGGAATGAGGCCGGATGACAGGAGATGTTATCCTCTCTATGCCAAGTGTCTCGAACTGGGTATCCCGGTATGTATGCAGTCCGGACACTCGGCAGAGCCACTTCCTTCCGAGGCGGGGCATCCCATGTGCGCGGATAACGTGGCCATAGATTTTCCCGAGCTCAAGATAGTCCTCACTCACACGGGATGGCCCTGGGTTCAGGAATGGATCTCCATGATCTGGAGGCATCCGAACGTCTACGGCAACATCGGTGCGTACTATCCCAAGGACCTCGATCCAGCTATAATCCAGTTCATGGACGGAAGAGGGCAGGACAAAGTGATGTGGGCGACGCGCGGGTTTGGCCTTTCGCGGTGCAAGCAGGAGTTTCTGGAGTTGCCCATTCGTGAACAACCAAAGGTTAAGATACTGAGAGAGAATGCCGTCAGGGTATTTGGATTGTAGACATGGTCTTCCCACAATGCAGCGGTGGGTCGCCCCAAAGAGGTAGGAGGTCTTGAGTTGAGCAGTTTTTGCTTTTCTGAGGCACACGAGATGTTTCGTAAGGAAGTGCGAGCTTTCTCCCGCAAGGAGCTCGCGCCCGGGGCGAAGGAAAGGGCCAGGCTGGACCACTATCCCAAGGAGATGGTGAGGAAGATAGGCAAGCAAGGGCTCTACGGCGTGAATCTGCCCGAGGAATACGGAGGGCAGCCGGCAGACTGGGTCTCGGTGGGGATAGTGGCCGAGGAACTGGCCAGAGTGGACTTTTCGGGGGCGGTGCTGCTCCATCACGCAGAGGGTAGCTGCCTCACCCTTGCCCAGGGCCCCAAGGCAATGCAAGTGGAATGGGCCCCGCCTATCATCGCAGGTGAGAAGATCGCCGCCTTCCTGGTCACCGAGCCGGACCACGGCTCCGATGCCGCAGCCATGGAGACCAGAGCGATACGGGATGGCGACGACTATGTCATCACGGGTGAGAAAACAGCCATAACCTACGGTCTTCAAGCGGATATGGGGCTGCTGTGGGCCAAGACCGACCCTTCGCAAAAAGCCCACGGCGTCACTTGCTTTCTGCTGCCACTCGACCTGCCTGGCATCACCAAGTCCCGGTTCCCGGATCTGGGCTGGAGGCAAACCGGCAGGGCCTCCATCATCCTGGACAACGTCCGCCTGCCCGCCCGGTACCGCATAGGCGAGGAAGGGCAAGGCTTCTACTCGGTCATGGGGGCTTTCGACCTGATCCGCGTCCTTCTCTGTCTGGAGGCTATAGGCATGGCTGCAGCCTCGTTAGATGACGCCATCGCGTATGCCAAGCAACGAACCGCTTTCGGCCAGCCCGTAGCCAAGTTCGAGGGTGTTTCCTTCACATTGGCCGAAGATTACACCATGCTCGAAGCAGCGCGTCTCCTCTGTTACCGCACGCTCTCGCTCCGTGACCAGGGCGTGAGGCACACTAAGGAAAGCGCCATGTGCAAGCTCCTTTGTCCCAAGGTAGCTGCGGAAATCCAGCATCACGTGTTGCTCCTCCACGGTCACATCGGATACACTGAGGACTATCCTGTGGAGCAGCGTCTGCGTGACACCATCGGTCTCGAGATAGGCGACGGTACCGCCCAGATTATGAAGATCATCGTAGCCCGGGAGCTGTTGGGACGGGAGTTCTTGCCCTACTAGAAACCGGGCTCCGGGCTTACGTCTCATGGAGGGATACGCCGTATGAGAAGGATTCTCGACGGAGTCAGGGTGCTGGATTTCTCGCGCTTCCTGTCCGGGCCTTACTGCAGCACTCTGTTGGCAGACATGGGAGCGGAAGTTATCCGTGTCGACAACCCCAAGGGTGAAGAGGATAGAACCGCAGGCCCGCTCACCCCATCGGGTGAGAGCATCTGGTTTCTGACCCTGGCCCGCAACAAGAAGGCTATCACCCTCGACCCCCGGAGCGAGCAAGGGCGAGAGATACTCAAAGACCTGGTGAAGCGCTGTGATATCGTAGTCGAAAACTTCGCTCCCAATGTGAAGAAGCTGATGGGTATGGACTACGAGACGCTGGCTGCGATGAACCGGGGCGTCATCCTGGTATCCATATCCGGATTCGGCCTCAGCGGCCCCTATTCCCACCGTCTGGCGTTCGATGCAGTGGGCCAGGCTATGTCTGGCACTATGAGCGTCGGCGGTTTCCCTGGGAATCCACCGACCAAAGCCAGCGTCTCATACGTGGACTTCGCTTCCGGTACCCATGCTGCCCTAGGCGCCGTGCTCGCTCTCTACGACCGGGCTAAGACCGGGGTAGGCCAGGTGGTTGATATCGCTTTGGTTGACACCGCGGTAGCCATCACTCATTCTTTTGCCGCTGAGTACAAGACATTGGGCTTAACCAGACCCCAGTTGGGCAACCATGCCTTCCAGAGCGCCTCCGACGTTTGGCGTTCCAAGGACGGCTCGTGGTTCTACATCGCGCTCTTCACCAACCGGCTGTTCCGCCGCATGATGAAGCTCATGGGCAGGGAAGAGTTGGCTGATGAGCCGAGGTTTCAAAACGATCAAGTCCGCTATCAGAATCGTGCGGTTTTGGATCCTCTTATGGCGGGCTGGGTAGCCGCGAGGACCGCAGAGCAACTGGCGAAGGAGTTGGACGGAGCCGATGTGCCTTATGCCCATGTCTATTCCATACCCGAGATGGTGAACGACCCTCACATCCAGGCGCGGGGAATGCTGAATGAGGTAGAGCATCCTGGTTTGGGCAGGTACCCTGTGGTGGGCACGGTGGTCAAGCTCTCAGGAACGCCAGGCGCCATAGAACATCGCGCTCCGCTGCTGGGCGAGCACAACGAAGAGATATATGCCGGTCTTCTCGGCTACAGCAGAGACCAGCTCGCCGGCCTGAAAGCAGCGGGAATCGTCTGAATTACTAGTGTAGTGTCTCATAAACAGCTTTACAATGAGCGAGCTTATCGAGGATAGACTGAGCCGAGGCGTGCCACACGAATGGTTTGGGAGCGGCATTAGAGGCTCCAAGATACGCTTTGATTGCCGATATCAGTTGGGGA
>JAUSJJ010000159.1 GCA_030647705.1 Dehalococcoidia bacterium | reverse complement strand
AAAGGAAACTTGATGCGGTCGGGAGCGTACATCCTCTGCCGCTGCGACCTGCCTCTGAGACAGGCCCTGTATTGCGGCTCCGCTCCGTCGTCGGTCTCGATCCTGGTGACCACGCCGTCCCTGGTATGCACCTTCAGCAAGCAGGTCCCACCGCAATGGGAGCTGCAGGTCGTGGCAATGATCTTTTCAGGGGAGGACTGCTGTCCGTTGGCGGCGTTGCCCATGTGATACCTCCTGCTTGAGACTTCGTGCCGGGCCCTTCAAGGCATCCCGTTCCGTTTCCGAACCAGTGCTCGGCAGAGCCTTGAAAGCATGATAGCGTTTGAAGGGCGCCTTGTAAAGCGCGCGGGCAGCGGATTCCGGGCATTTGGGCGCCTTGACTTTGTTACAGCTTGCTGATAAAGTAAAGCGCCGGACAGAGGCAGGGCGTGCCAGAGGTTAGGAACCCGGCCTCTCTTTTTGTGTGGAGCTGATCAAGCTCCCTATCTTGGGCTCTGAAGCAGAGCCAAATTCCGAAAGGAGGAGAGATGCCTGGTATTTTCTGGGTAGTGCCTGTGGCGTCGGGGATAGCTGTGCTGTTCGCCCTTTACATGGCACAGGATGTGCTGCGCCGGCCGACGGGCACTCCGAAGATGCAGGAGATCGGCGGACTGATCTTTGAAGGCGCCTGGGCGTTCATGAAACGCCAGTACACCACTATCGGTATTCTGTCGCTGGTGGTGGCTGTAATCATTGGCATCCTGGTCGGAGCGCTGGGCGGGAACCGTGGCCTGGAAGCTGACGGGATCACCGCGTTCGGCATCGGCTGGAGGACGGGCGTGGCCTTCCTCGTGGGCGCCTTCTGTTCCGGCATAGCCGGCTTCATCGGCATGTACATCGCAGTGAAGGCCAACGTGCGTTGCGCCGCCGCCGCTCAAAAAGGTCTGGGCGAGGCCATCCAGGTCGCCTTGCGAGGCGGCGCTGTCTCGGGATTCCTCATTGTTTCTTTGAGCCTCATCGGCGTTACTGCAATTTTCTTCGCTTTCGGCGGGGCCGACAAGCCTGCTATCGCTCCTCACCTCATCGTCGGCTTCGGCTTCGGCGCCAGCTTCGTCGCGCTGTTCGCCCAGCTTGGCGGCGGTATCTACACCAAGGCCGCTGACATGGGCGCCGACCTGGTGGGCAAAGTGGAAGCCGGCATCCCGGAGGATGACCCCCGCAATCCCGCGGTAGTTGCCGACCTCGTCGGCGATAACGTGGGCGACTGCGCCGGGCGTGGCGCAGACCTCTTCGAGTCGACGGCTGCCGAGAACATCGGCGCCATGATCCTGGGCGTGGCCGTATACCTCATCACCAAGGACATCGCCTGGGTAATCTTCCCGCTGGTGATCCGCGCCTTCGGGCTGATAGCCAGCATGGTCGGCATTCTGGCCGTCCGCGGCCGCGAGAACCAGAACCCGATGGACGCGCTGAACCGTGGCTACTTCGTCGCCATCGGCCTCAGCCTCGTGTTCATGCTGATCACCACAATGACCATGCTGGAAGGCAACCTTTGGCTGTTCGGCGCCGGCGCCGTGGGCATACTCACCAGCGTGGTAGTGGTGTACGTCACCCAATACTACACCGAGCCCAGGTACGGGCCGGTCAAATCTATCGCCAACGCGTCCAAGACGGGCCCTGCCACCAACATAGTCATGGGCATGGCAGTGGGCTTCGAGACCACGTTCGCCACGGCGATAATCATCGGCTCCGCCCTGCTGCTTTCCTACTGGATGGGGACGCAGAGTGGAGTGGAGGGCGCTGGAGCGTTCGGCACTGCGGTGGCCACCATGGGCATGCTGATGACCGCTTCCTACGTCCTTGCCGAAGATACCTTCGGCCCGATAACGGATAACGCCAATGGCATCAACGAGATGGCCGGCGCAGGGCCTGAGATGCGCCGCATCACCGACCGCATGGACGCAGTGGGCAACACGACCAAGGCGCTGACCAAAGGGTATGCCATGGTCTCTGCCGGTCTGGCCGCCTTCCTGCTGTTCCAGGCCTACCTGGAACGGGTTGCCTTGTTCCGTGGCATCGATCCCAAGACCGTACTGGATAAGATGCCGGTCAACCTGGCCCGCATCGAGGTGTTCGTCGGCGCGTTGCTGGCGGTGATGCTGGTCTTCCTGTTCAGCTCGATGGCCATCCGGGCCGTGGGCCGCACCGCCGGCAAGATAATCGACGAAGTGCGCCGACAGTTCCGCGAGGACCCCGGCATTATGAAGGGGACGTCCAAGCCGGACTACGCCAGGGCGGTGGACATTACCGCCAAGGCGGGGCTTAGAGAGATGATCGCGCCCGGGCTGCTGGTGGTGCTGGCGCCAGCGGTCGTCGGGGTGGTGTTCCGCATTCTCGGCTACGATGCCCCCATGGTAGTGGCCAGCTTCCTTATGGTGGGCACCATCGCCGGCATCATGCTGGCCTCCTTCATGAACAACGGCGGCGGCGCCTGGGACAACGCCAAGAAGATGATCGAGGACGGGCAGCTCAAGGACGAGCGCGGCAATTCCATCCGCAAGGGTACCCTGACCCACGCTGCGGCTGTGGTCGGCGACACAGTGGGCGACCCGCTGAAGGACACCGCAGGGCCTTCCCTGCACGTGCTGGTCAAGCTGCTGGCGACCATCACCCTGGTGACATTGCCCCTGTTCATCTAGGCCGGCAAGCCAAGAGTTTACGAGAACCCCTGCCGTTCGGGACAACCGGGCGGCGGGGGTTCTTTGTTGCCCCTCGCCACCTCAATTCAGAATAACGCCTGTCTTTCCCACCCGCCCGCCCAGTCATGTTGTTTCTGGGGG
>JAUSJJ010000156.1 GCA_030647705.1 Dehalococcoidia bacterium | reverse complement strand
CGCACCGGCGCGGCGTTGGAGCGCCGGGCTGGAGGCAGGGTGGGTACCGCCGTCGGGCCGGAAGGAGTCGGCGTAGCCTGTGGTTCCGCCCGTGGCGTCGGGGTCACGCCAGCTGATTGCCCCGCGGCGATAGAATTCCCTGCTGGAGCTGCGGAGACCGAGCGGGCTCCGGCGATGTCGGGAGTTGGGGGCGGGCTTCCTGGCCTTGTCGATGTGGTGTTGGACATCAGCACCGCTGCCGCGGCTACCACCGCCAGAGCCACCGGCAGCAATATCCTCCAGCCCTGAAGCAGCGCGACGAGCGCGTCACCGAGGTTGGCTGGAGCGGGGTCAACACGCGGCGAAGATGGTCGAGTCTCCCGATCGTGCGGTTCCTGCATTATGGCCTCCAGGGAATCTTGCGGTTCATCCGCGGGAGGCAGCTATACGCATCCGCCGGGCCAGGCGAGAAGCCGGCAACTCGTGGCGAGTGATGAGCTGGGCCTAGGAGAGTGCTGAAAAAGTCCCCCTGGCACCCCTCTCCTCAAGGGTCGGGGCGGGTGGTACAATAGGGTCAACCTTTTAGTTGAGGGTAGTTGCCATGCTTGGACGCCGGGATCCCCAGCGCGGTCTGTTTGACGTCATCGGCTTGCCCCACACCGTTGATCCGAACAGCTTCTACGGTCGGATGGGAGCGGCCGGCCCCCTGCTATTCAAAGACGATGACCTGGCGGGTATGTACACCTTGGACAACGGTCGGCCCAGCCTGCCCCCATCGCTGATGTCCGGCGTGGTGCTGTTGCAGTTCTACGATGACGTGTCGGATGGTGAAGCGGTGGCGCGGGTGAAGTTCGACCTGCGCTGGAAGGTGGCTCTGGGGTTGGCTTTGGACTACCCTGGCTTCGACCCTTCGAGCCTGAGCGTGTTCCGGGGGAGGCTGCTGGAGCATGGCAAAGAGCGATACGCCTTCGATCGGTTCATCGAGGTGGGGCGGGAAGCGGGGATCATCCCCCCCAAGGTGACTCTGATCGTGGACACGGTAGCCGTCAAGGGGGCTGGGGCGGTGCAGGACACGTACACCCTGCTGCGGAAGGGGATCCGGAAGCTGCTGAGAGCGATGGGGTACGAAGTGCCTGGCAAGCGGCAGGGGCTGGGAGGACGAGCCAAGGAGTTGGTGGCCGGCTACCTGGACAAGGACCGGAAGGCGGCCATCGACTGGTCGGATCCGGCCCAGCGAGACGAGCAGTTGAAGGAGTTGGTTCGGGATGCGGAGAGCGCCCTGGAGTTGGCCACGGAGCAGATGGACGAGGAAGGGGTGCGAGAGGCAGGCTGGCTGCTGACCAAGATCCTGGGCGACGATACGGAAGTGGACGAGCGGGGCGAAGTGCAGATAGCGCAGGGGACGGCGCCGGACCGGGTGATCAGCGTGACGGACCCCGAGATGAGGCACGGGCGTAAGAGCGCCTCCAAGCGGTTTGACGGCTTCAAGGTGAGTGTGGCCACGGAAGCGAGCAGCGAGTTGATCATGGACATGGCCGATATGGCGGCGTCGGAGGGGGATGGCAAGGAGTTGCTGCCGGCGGTGGAGCGGGTGGAGGAGCATGCCGGGGTGCAGGTAGAGCGGGTGATAGGGGATGGAGCGTATCCCTCTGGAGACAACCTGGCTGGGTGCGCCAATTACCCCAGCCATCCGGTGGATCTGGTGAGCCCACTGCGGCAGCCCGATGAGAGCAGGGTGGACAAGTCGGCTTTTCGGATCGACCTGGAAGCCAAGAAGGCTACCTGTCCTCAGGGTCAGGAGTCCGAGGGCCGAAAGGCTCGGGATGAGAAGAAGCGGCCGGTGCTGAAGTTCGTGTTCGATCGGTCCCAGTGCGAGCAGTGCCCCCTGTTCAGTCGATGTGTGCGGAGCAAGAAGAAGGATGGGCGGGTGGTGACTACCCACTACCACGAGTCTCACCTGCGAGCGGCCCGGCAGCGCCAGGAGACGGCCGAGTTCAAGGAAGTGTATCGGACCCGCAGCGCCGTGGAGCGGAAGCTGGCGGAGTTGGTGGGGCATGGGCTGCGAGCAACCCGTTACATAGGTGATGAGAAGCGGCGGTTGCAACGGCTATGGACTGGGGCAGCGGTGAACCTGAAGCGGCTGTTCAAGCTGCTGGAGGCGCGGAGAACTGAGCTGGTCGGGGTACTGAGGGCTTTTGGGTAACGGCCAAGCCCTGGCGAGGGCTGCCTAGCGTTGAAAAGCGGCCCAAAACCGCCCGAACCGGGAGTTCGAGAAGGCGGGAACCGGCCCTCCAGGGGCGACTCTCCGCCAAGACCGGTGGGCCAAACCCGGCTTGCAGGCCAAAGGAGCCATCAAGGGCCCCCCTGCTCACGGCCAAACCGAGCCCACCACAACGTGAAGGCCCTACATGGCGGGTTGTTCAGAAGCCTCCTAGCGAGCCGCGTCCAGCTAACCACGGACGGCCACAAAGCCTACTTGGAAGCGGTCGAAGAGGCATTCGGGGCCAACATCGACTACGCCATGCTGGTGAAGCTGTACGGCCCCAGTCCCGAAAGCGAACGCCGCTACAGTCCCCCGGTCTGCACCGGGACTGAGACGACGATCATCTCCGGCCAGCC
>JAUSJJ010000152.1 GCA_030647705.1 Dehalococcoidia bacterium | reverse complement strand
GGGGGGCACCCCGCCGCGGGCGGGCTGCCCACCACTGAGCTCGTTTGCCTAGATGATAGGCAACAGCTTCAGCGCTTCCTCCACTTTCTCCTTGGGATAGGCGTAATCTTCCAGTTTGCCGGAGAGGAACGAGTCGTAGGCCCCCAGGTCGAAGTGCCCGTGCCCGCTCAGAGCGAGCAGGATGGTCTTGGACTCGCCCGTATGCTTGCATTCCTCCGCTTCGTCGATCACCGCCTTGATGGCGTGCGACGGTTCCGGAGCCGGGATGATGCCTTCCGATCGGGCGAAGATGAGCGCCGCCTGGAACACTGCTTTCTGCGGGTAGGCCCTGGCCTCGATAATGCCTTCCTTTTGCAGCAGGCTCACTATGGGCGACATCCCATGGTATCTCAGCCCTCCTGCGTGAATGGCCGGAGGCACGAAGGTGTGTCCCAGAGTGTACATTTTGACTATGGGCGCCATCTTGGCAGTGTCGCCAAAGTCATATGCATATGGCCCCTTGGTCAGGGTGGGACAGGCATCCGGCTCGCAGGCGATGATCTTGATCTTCTTGCCCTTCTTCAGCTTGTCCTGGATGTAGGGGAAGGCCAGGCCGGCGAAGTTGGAGCCGCCGCCCACGCAGCCGATGACGATATCGGGGTACAGGCCTGCCTTGTCCATCTGTTTCTTGGCTTCCTGCCCGATGATTGTCTGGTGCATGAGCACGTGGTTGAGCACGCTGCCCAGCGAGTATCTGGTGTCTTCCCGCGGGAAGGCATCCTCGACCGCCTCGCTGATGGCGATGCCCAGGCTGCCCGGATGGTTCGGATCCTTGGCCAGGAGGCTCCTGCCGAACTCAGTGTCCGGGCTGGGGCTGGGCACCACCTTGGCACCCCAGGTCTCCATCATGATCCGGCGGTAGGGCTTTTGGTTGTAGCTGGCGCGTACCATGTAGACTTTGCATTCCAGGCCCATGAGGTTGCAGGCCAGGGCCAGCGCGCTGCCCCACTGCCCGGCGCCGGTCTCGGTTGCCAGGCGTTTCACGCCCTCTTTTTTGTTGTAATAGGCCTGCGCCACGGCGGTGTTGGGCTTGTGGCTGCCTGCAGGGCTGACGCCCTCGTACTTGTAGAATATCTTGGCCGGAGTACCCAGCGCCTTCTCCAGGCGGAACGCCCGGTACATTGGCGTTGGCCTCCACAGCTTGTAGATATCCCGGACCTCGTCCGGAATCTCCACGTATGGGTCTTTAGTGTCCTCTTGCTTGACCAGAGCCATGGGGAACAACGGCGGCGGCAGGATCGTCGGCTCTTTGGTGGCCGGATGCAGCAGCGGCGGCAAAGGTACCGGCAGGTCCGGGACGATGTTGTACCACGAGGTCGGCATCTCTTTTTCGGTCAGTAGAATCTTGGTATCCATGTGCTCCTCCTTTCTATCTTGGCAACGGGTGTCACCCGATTGTACCCGGCTTCTTGGCCGATTCATCCAGCGCCCGGCGCAGACTGCGCACGAAAGCGCGTGTCTGGGTGTAAGCGCCATCGTCCTTGGAAACCAGCTCGATGAGGCGACTGCCCACGATCACGCCATCTGCGATTGCGGCGACCCGTCCCGCTTGCTCGGGAGTCGAGATGCCGAAGCCGACGCAAAGCGGCTGTCGGGCCTTCTGTCTCACCCTGCGTACGAATTGCTCCAGCTCTGCGGGCAGGTCTTGCCTGGCGCCGGTTACGCCTGTTAGGGACACGAGGTAGATAAAGCCTTTCGACCGCGAAGCTACCAGGTCGATGCGCTCCTCGGTACTGGTTGGCGCCAGCAGGTAGACGATGTCCAGGTCATGCTTCGAGGCGACTCGCTCCAGCTCCGCCCCGTCCTCCGGCGGCAGGTCCGGCACGATGAAGCCGTCGATGCCGGACTCCTCGCTCTTGCGGCAGAATGCGTCAAGGCCGAATCTGAGGACAGGGTTGAAATACGTCATGAACAGCAGCGGTATCTTGACTCGCTGACGCAGGTTGGACGCCGTCTCCAGGCAGATCGAAGTGTTCACCCCTTGCTTCAACGCTTGCTGGCTGGCTGCCTGGATGGTGGCGCCATCGGCCAGGGGGTCGGAGAAGGGGATGCCCAGCTCGACAATGTCGCAGCCGGCTTCGGCCAGAGCTGAGACAATGGGTACGGTGTCCTCTATCCGAGGATACCCCACGGTCATGTACCC
>JAUSJJ010000150.1 GCA_030647705.1 Dehalococcoidia bacterium | reverse complement strand
GTAACTAAGAACCCGGCCGCGCAAATGAAAGACCTTCTGGACACGAACATAAAAGACGTGATCCAGCGGTTTCCAGGTGTCGCCGATGTGCTTAACGAGTATCGGATCGCCTGTGTGTCTTGCGGAGTGGGCACTTGCTTGTTCAAGGACGTCGTCGCGATACACGACCTGAGTTCTGATGATGAAAAGGCTCTGATGTCCGGCATCGCCCGGAAGATATTCCCCGGCAGCGAAGTCACCGTTCCCACCGTCGCAAGGAAGCACAAGCCGGCGGTGGAGACTCGTTATTCGCCGCCGATGGAGAAGCTGGTTGATGAGCACCGGCTGATCAAGCGGTGGCTTGCTCTGATACCAGCAGTCTGCGCAGGCCTGGACCTGTCGTCGCACGCGGACAGGCAGCTCGCGGAGAGAGGCATTGACTTCATCCGGTCCTACGCTGACAGGTTCCATCACGCTAAAGAGGAAGCGATACTCTTCAAGTACTTTGATCAGAACCTGGACATTATCCGGGTGATGTACGCTGATCACGAGAAAGGCCGTGCCCTAGTCAGGTTTATGCTGGACGCGCTTGGCGCAGGAAATCGGGAAGCGCTCGTGACCGGGCTGAAAGCATACCGGGAGTTGCTCACGGAACATATCAAGAAAGAGGATGAAGCACTGTACCGCTGGATGGACCGGAACCTCTCCACCAGCGAAATAGGGAAGTTGTTCGCCGAGTTTGCCAGCAAGGATGCGGAGTTCGGCGAGGCGCCGAAATCTTACGAGGGCTTTGTCAGCCAGGTGGAAGCCAAATACATTATTGAGGAGGAGCAGAAGTGATAGAGTTCAGTGGTTGCCCCGGTTCGGGCATGCGGGATTTCCGCGAGACTGCCACGGCCGCAAAGGCCACCGTGGACAAGGTAGAATCCCGGTTGCGCCAATGGCCGATACAGATGCACTTGATCTCGCCGATGGCGCCGTACTATCGTGGGGCGGATGTGTTGCTCACGGCCGACTGCGTCGCCTACGCCCTGGGCGGATTCCACCCGGACTTCCTTGCCGGCAAGGCAATTGGAATCGCCTGTCCGAAGCTGGACGAGGGACAAGAAGCATACGTTGACAAGATCAAGTCGTGGCTGGATGACGCCGAGATAAACACGCTTACGGTGATGATCATGCAGGTCCCCTGCTGCCACGGCCTGCTGGCCCTGGCTCAGCAAGCGGCTCAATCTGCCCAACGGAAGGTTCCCATCAAGGCGATCGTGGTCGGATTACAGGGAGAGATTCTCTCGGAAGAATGGGTCTAGAGGCAAGACGGACTCAAGGTAGTCTGCCGTCAGGGACAGCCAGGTCAATGCGCCGGGGTCTATGAAGAGCTACATATCCAAGATGAGGGGAGGCCCGAGGACCTCCCCTCGCATCGGGCTGAAAGACACGCTCTGGTCAACAGGGAGCGCCTTCTTCGGAGTCGCAGCAGTGGTGCTGGTCAACGTCTGGGTCCTCAAAGACACGGACCTTGTATTGCTGGTGGGGTCCTTCGGCGCGTCGGCTGTCCTGGTCTACGGTACCATAGAAAGCCCTTTGGCTCAACCGAGAAATCTCATCGGAGGGCATATTGTTTCGGCCACGGCTGGCGTTACTGTGTACCTCTTGCTCCCTGAACAAGTCTGGTTGGCTGCACCGCTGGCGGTTGCCGCGGCCATCGCTCTGATGCTATTGACCCACACCCTGCACCCTCCAGGTGGGGCCACGGCCTTGATCGCGGTCGTCGGAAGTCCTGAGATACATGCTCTTGGCTACATGTACGCGATAACTCCGGTCGCAGTGGGCGCCACCATCTTGCTCACTGTAGCGCTCCTGGCAAACAACGTACCCAGACATAGAAAGTACCCTCAGTTCTGGTTCTAGGCAGCGCTCGTGATGCCCCACTCCGAACACGTTGCCTGTACTGTGACCAACCTAGCGTCCGGTCGATGCCGATTAACGCCCTGCCGACTGAGCGCAAGCGCTGTGTATCATTGCCTGGGCAGGCGCGTGCCCGGGCATAGTGTTTAGCTTCAGGCGGCAGGCTTTCCGGACTTCCACGTATCACATATGATATCTCGTGTTACACGTGGTTGGTCGATCCAATTACGCCAGAGCTATTCTCTTGAGGAGAAGGATGAGGTGTAAGGGGAAGCATCTGTGCCTGAGCAAGACGCCTCCCGGTGGGTGAGGACCATGTGCGGCATGTGGTGTCACCCGACCATGTGCGGTACGGAGGTCGAGGTCAGGAACGGACGGGTCGTCAGCGTGAAGGGCGATCGGACCAACCCGGACAGCCGGGGCTTCCTGTGCGTTCGGGGGCAGTCAGCTGCGGAGATCGTGCACAGTCCTCATCGGCTGCGGCAGCCACTGCTGCGCCGGGGGGATGGGTGGGAGCCCGTTTCCTGGGAGCAGGCTCTTGATCTGACAGCCGGGCGCATGACAGCCGCCGGACGAGAGCACGTCGGGCTCTGGATGGGGCACGGCGCACAGCAGAACGGACTGGGCATGCGGCTGGGGAACCGCTTGGCCAACATGTATGGAT
>JAUSJJ010000144.1 GCA_030647705.1 Dehalococcoidia bacterium | reverse complement strand
TTCCATCGCACTTGAACAGATAGGAGTTGAGGTATTCCAGAGGGTTATCGGGGATGGGCAAATGCAATTGAAAGATGCCATCAGCGACTTCCACCGGCTGCCAGGGCTTGCTCTTGTTCTCCGTCATGGTGTCCTCTCCTTCGTTGCTCTGAAGACAAGACCTTCGTGTTCCTTATCGCCGTATCAAGCCCCGATTTCTTCGGGATGGCGACAGAGTCGCTCATACGGGGCAGGCTCTCTCGGTCTCCCCGATTGCATCGGGGAGAAGAAAAAAGGACGCTGGGGGACACCCCCAAACCCCCTGCAGGGGCTCCGCCCCTGCACCCCTTGTCTCCAGACGTTCTTTCCAACACAGCGAGCCGCGGGTTTTCCGTGGCTCAGACTACGAGCTTGTCAGGCTATCGTCTAAACCGATCGTGGTTTCGCCACATATCAAGGGCGCCCACTCCTTCCATCTGTCTGACGCGGCCGTCTGATTCACTGTCATTCTCCGCCCCGTATCGGAGTACGGGGCAGGCTGCAGCGGGGAATCCACACTATTGAACTAGATCAAGATAAAGGTCTCGCCACTCGGGATTCATCTTCCACGCGAGATTCCACTTCTTGAGACGCTTTTCCCGCCAAATCGCTGCGCCGACATCGTTGCACTGCTCGTAGTGTACCAGCAGATGGACAGAGTACTTCTTGGTAAACCCTTCCACAGACCCTGACGATGTTCACGAACCCTTCGAACTAGATCGTTTGTAACGCCGACGTAGAGAGTCCCTCGGGGCTTGCTCGCCAAGATATATGCGTAAATACTCACCCATGCCCTGATGGATTCCCTCCTTTCGGGGGAATGACACATGGGGGCCGGTGCGGCATGCGGTCAGCCGTTTAGACCGAGTATTGCCTCACCACAGGTCAAGCGTGAGAGCTGTACATGGGCTCATTGCGTCTGTTTATCGTCCCAGCACCAGAGACAGCAGCGCCCGCAGCGGATTCAGTTTGAAGAAGCCAACCGGCAACTCCAGCTCTTTCTTCTCGCAGACGGTGGACTCATTCAGGCCCGCCACCTCCTGCCTGATTTTGGTGAACCGCTCGTCCTCCGGCCCGCATCCCGCCTCGACCAGTTGGTCTATACGATGCAGCATGGCGATGGCGCTCTGCGTGCGGCGTTCTGTGGCGTCCGCCAGCTCAGCCGAGATGAATCCGTGCTTGGCCTTGAGCCGGTTCAGTCTCAGGGCCGCCTCATAGCTGGTGTTGGCGATGTCGTCGCGGGTCATCCACTTGGTCTCGTAGCTCATCATGTACTTCCAGCTCGGCGCTTCCAGTGCCTTCCGGTGGTCTTCCAGGGTGTGGCAGAAGAGCTTGTAGCCGTAGTGGTCCGCATGTTCGTAGGCCAGGCTTCCCGGGTCGAGGAAGGGCACCAGGGGAGAGATGAACGGCGCCACGCGCCTGTTGCCCGAGCCGAGCAGGGCATCGCAGTAATCGATGGAGGCCAGCGCCGATTCCGGCGTCTGTTTGGTCAAGCCGATGAGCAGGAAGATGTCCACCCGCTGACAGCCGGCGGAGAGCGCGCCTTCGATGGTCTGCTCCAGCCCCTGGTTGGTGTAGTCCTTGCCGATGGCCTTCCTCACCTCGGGGTCGTGCGATTCCGGCGATATCTCCAGGCAGAAGCCGGGGCAGGCCTCGCCCATCTTGCGCAGGAACTCAGGCGAGGCGGGCGTGAACAGCTCCATGATCACCCGGTTCTTCGGCTTCTCCTTGCCCAGAAGGTGCAGCAGACGGTCGGCGTAGTCCTCGCCCGGCTGGCGGATGTCGCCCAGAATGAAGATAGGCCCTCTGGTGAGACGCTGGATCTGACTTACGTCACGGGCAACCGCCTCCGGCGTCCGATAGGCGGGCGCCTGACGGTTCATGAAGCGCTTGAAGGCGAAGTTCGAGCCTCCGCAGAAAGCGCAGTTGCGGGTGCAGCCCCGGCAGGTGAGCACAGCGGTGATGGGGTAGTCCAGCCACCGTTTGAAGGGCATGAAATTCGCGATGTCACGATGTTTGAGCACCGAGCGAAACATGAAGTTGTAGCAGTCGTTGAACACCCCGTCCAGGCTGGCCGGGACATGGGAGAAGTCGTTTTCCCGGACCTGTCCCTGGGCGTCACGCCACATCAGGTTGGGCACGGTCTCCGGAGGCCGCCCCTGAGCGATGCAGTCCATAAGTTGCCGGAAAGGCTCCTCGGTGGTGTCCCCCCGGATGACATAGTCCACTTCCGGGTAGTTGAGCAGTTCCTTGTAGTAGTAAGATGAGGCGATGCCACCCATCACTACGGGCGTGTGCGGGTGATGCTTCTTCACCAGCCTGGCTATTTCGATGGCGCCGTGGGCGTGCGGCAGCCAGTGCAGGTCGATGCCGAAGGCTTTGGGGTGCATTTCCTGAATGGCCTTCTCCGCGTCGAAGCCGGGATCGCTGAGCATCCGGTTGGCCAGATTGACGATGCGCACTGTGTAGCCGGCGCGACCCAGGTATTCGGCAATGCTGATGAACCCCACCGGATACATCTCGAACATGGGGCTGGAGGGGATCAGGTCGCTGATGGGGCCGTACATCGCCGTGCGCTTGCGGAAATCGTATACGCTTGGGGCATGGAGCAGGATCAGGTCAGCTTTAAGCAAATGGTCTCCTCTGACAGATGATGTCGTCTAATGATAGCGATTTCGGAGTTGAGGGTCAACATCTGAACGGCCGGATAGGCTGTCCTCATCCCCCAGGCCCCTACCCCCGCATGCGGCAGAAGGAGCAAGAAGGAGGTTGGCGGCGCCCCGCACGTGTCGTTGGGACCGCGCCGTGTCCCCCAAACGGGCGTTCGGTGCCCTGCGGGACGCCGATATTATGTAGCGAAGGGGTGCAGTAATACACCCCGGTATTGCGCGTTTTTTCACTTATCCTATTGCACCGCTTGACCCTGTGTGCTATACTTAGCCCCGGTTTTTAGATATAGAGGGTGAGTGAATTGCTTAGTCAGTTCGGCCTAATCGGCATCCTGTTTGTCGTGGCCTTCATTTTCCCCGTTGTCATGCTACTCATCTCTTATTTGGCCGGTCTGGTCGGCATCCGCCCCAGTGCCCCCAGCGCCGTGAAGTCCTCTACCTACGAGTGCGGCATGAGGCCGGTGGGCACGTCCTGGATGCGTTTCAACTTCCGTTACTACTTCTTCGCCTTGCTTTTTGTGGTCTTCGATGTCGAGACCGTTTTCCTCTTTCCCTGGGCAGTGGCCTACAGGCAGCTTGCGGTGTTCGCCCTAGTGGAGATGGCGATCTTCATCGCCATCCTGGCGGTCGGCTTGGCCTATGCCTGGAAGAAGAACGTGCTGGAGTGGAAATAGGAATGGGATCGGAGAAACCTGCAGTCCCTTACTCCAGCGTCGATCTTGACTGGGCCGAGGGCCATACCATCGAGTCGCTGAAGGCCGAGTCCACCCAGCCCATCCCCGATCCGGTCGCCTGGATCGACGAAGAGATCAAACGCAACGTCCTCGTGTCTTCGGTCGATTACGTTATCGACTGGGCGCGGCGCTCCTCGATGTTCCCTGCCGGATTCGGCCTGGCCTGCTGCGCCATGGAAATGGTGGCCACCGGCACCGCCCGGTTCGACCTGTCCCGCTTCGGCATGGAGGTGTTCAGGGCTTCTCCCCGCCAGGCGGACCTGATGATCGTCTCAGGCACGGTGACCTGGAAGATGGCCCCGAGCGTCAAGCTCATCTATGAGCAGATGGCCGAGCCGAAATGGGTGCTGGCCATGGGCTCCTGCGCCATCAGCGGCGGCACCTTCCGCGAGTACTACTCTGTCGTGCCGGGCGTCAACAGGATCATCCCGGTGGATATCTACGTTCCCGGTTGCCCGCCTCGCCCGGATGCTCTGCTGGACGGCATAATCAAGCTGCACCACAAGGTATCGAAAATCAGTATCGCTAAGAGACATTGATGACCACGTTGCTTTCGGCTCAGAATGTGAGCAAGGAGTTGATGGCGCGCTTCCCGGACATGGTAGTGGAATCGTCCGGCAGCGCTGTCCTGGTCAAGAGCCAGGCGCTGCTGGAGGTGGCCGCCTTTCTGAAGGCTACCCCCGGCCTGGACCTGGACTACCTTACTCTGATGACGGTGGTCGACTATCTGGACTACTTCGAGGTAGTGTACCTGTTGACCTCGCTGCAGCACAATCATTCGCTGACATTGAAAACACGGCTATTCGACCGTGATAATCCCTCGCTGGCCTCGGTGGTCGGCCTTTGGAAGGGCGCCGATTACCAGGAACGCGAGGTCTATGACATGTTCGGCATCAAGTTCGTGGGCCACCCCAACTTGAAGCGCCTGTTTCTGTGGGAGGGCTTTCAGGGATACCCCATGCGCAAGGACTATCTCTAGATGGCTATCAAGACTGAACCGTTTGTAGTTAACGTTGGGCCTCAGCACCCCAGCACCCACGGCGTCTTCCGGATGCGGATGGTGATGGACGGGGAGACCATCGTGGACATGGAGCCGGTCTTCGGCTACCTGCACCGGGGCGTGGAGAAGATCGGGGAGACCCGCACCTACACCGGTTGTATACCGTTGACCGACCGGATGGACTACCTGTCTGCGCCGGCCAACAACCTGGCCTATGTCATGGCCGTAGAGAAGCTGGCCGGTGTCAAGGCGCCGGAGCGCGCCCAGTATATCAGGGTGATCATGGGGGAGCTGGCCCGGCTGGCCAGCCATTCCATGGCGGTGGGCTCTTTCCTCAACGACCTCGGCGCCATGGCCACGCCGCTGGTCTACATGTGGCGCGAGCGTGAGAAGATACTCGACCTGCTGGAGATGACCTGCGGCCAGCGGCTGACCAGCAACTACATGCGTGTCGGCGGGGTGAGCCAGGACCTTCCCGAAGAGTTCACGCCGGCCGTGAAGAAGTTTGTGGTCGAGATGCCCCGTTTCATCGACGAGTACGACCAGTTGATCAAAGACAACGAGATCGTGCTGGCCCGCACCAAGGGCGTGGGCGTACTCTCCAAGGAGATGGCCGTCAGCATCGGGGCCAGCGGGCCCGTGCTGCGCGGCAGCGGCGTGAAGTGGGACATCCGCAAGAGCGACCCATATGCCGTATATGACAGGATGCAGTTCGATATCCCGACCGGCACGGCAGGCGACTGCTACGACCGTTACCGTGTCAGGGTGGAGGAGATGCGGCAGAGCGTGCGCATTCTGGAGCAGGCGCTGGCGCAATTGCCTCAAGGTGAAGTCCGCGCCAAGGTACCGCAGCGGCTGCGCCCACCGGCGGGGGCAGCTTATGGACACATCGAGGGGCCCAAGGGCGAGCTCGGGTTCTATGTGGTCAGCGATGGCTCAGTCGCTCCTTATCGCTTCCACATCAGGGCGCCTTCTCTGATCAACCTGAGCGCCTTGAGAGAGATGGTCATCGGCTGGAAGATAGCCGATGCCATCGTGACCTTCGGCAGCATCGATATTTGTCTGGGCGAGGTAGACCGCTAGTGCAAGTCTGGAACTACATCTTCAACCTGTGGAACAACCTCGGAGGCGGCCTCACCGACTGGCTGTCCGGCTGGCTGCCTGAATGGGCCGTGTATCTGGTCATGGCGTTCATCGATATATTCGTGATCATCAACGTGATCTTGATGACGGTGCTGGCCTTTATCTGGGTGGAGCGCAGGCTGCTGGCTGGATTCCAGATCAGGTACGGGCCCAACCGGGTCGGCCCCTTCGGTCTGCTGCAGCCTGTAGCGGATGCGATCAAGGTGCTGACCAAGGAAGACATCATCCCGACCAACGCCGACCGTCTGGTACATTACCTGGCGCCGGTGGTAGCCTTTGTTCCGCTGCTGATGATATTCGCCGTCATCCCATTCCAGAAAGGCGCTATTCTGGCCGACCTCAACGTGGGCATACTCTACATTGTGGCCATAGGCACCATCAGCGGCATCGGGGTGTTCATGGCCGGATGGTCATCCAACAACAAGTACTCGCTGCTCGGGGCCATGCGCGAGATATCGCAAATGGTCAGCTACGAGGTGCCGATCGTGCTCTCCATCATCGGCGTGGTGATGGTGACGGGTTCGCTGTCCATGCAGCGCATCGTGGAG
>JAUSJJ010000122.1 GCA_030647705.1 Dehalococcoidia bacterium | reverse complement strand
GCCCCGATGAAGCCCTTGCCACCGGTAACCAGAACAGACATCGTGGTTTCTCCTGTCGGACCCGCTGGACTCATTGTCCCTGAGTTGGCTGCAGAAGTAGACGCTTCTTTCGTTGAAGGGCAATAACGCTTGAGGGCTGATACCGCTGGCCCCCCGGCAGAGGCGCTGCCCCTGCACCCAGATATGGAACTTTGTTAAGCCTAGCTGATTCAGGACGCTACAGCTTGATCACCCTCTTGGCGTTGCCACCCAGGATCAGGTCGGCCTCTTTCCTGGTGAAACGATGGCCATACTGCGTAGCCTCATCAGGCAGGGTCTGGAAGAACTTGACATAAGCCGGCAGGAACGATTTCTCCCCGCAGAAACGGCTGCCGGTGACATGGTCGGTGGCGAACATGATATGGTCTGCCCCGACGGTGTCACGCATCTTCGCCAGCTTCGCAATGAAGGTGGCCGGGTCCTTGATCTCGTGCTCCCAGTCGGAAAGCTCCAGGTAACTGTTGGGGTGTCCACGCACTACTTCGAGTGCGTCCTGCCACCATATCGGATATCCGGCGTGGGCCAGGATGATGACCAGCTCAGGGAACTTCTGTTGCACCAGGGACACGTGTCTGGGGTGGGCGATCTGGAGGCGGGGGGCGTCCTGGGATGCCACCTCTACGCCGGTACCGGCGCGGGTGTGGACGTTGGCCGGCACCCCCAGTTCCACGCACAGCTTGTAAAAGGGGAACAGCATTTCGTCATCGGCCGAGAATCCCTCCGGGCTCATCTCTCCGAATCCTTTGAAGCCTTTGTCGCGGATGGCCCATTTGACGAAGTCGAGCGCGCCCTTGCGCCGTACGTCGGAGGCGGCGAAGTTGTACCACCGGCCCGGGTATTTCTTGGCCAGGTCGCTCAACTCCTCCGCCTGCTCCTTTTGTGACTTGGGCGGCTCTTCCCCGTAGGAAATGGAGAAGTCGGCCATCATCATCACGGTGGCGTCGACGCCCGCCCGGTCCATGTTCTCAATGAACATCTTCCCGCCTGGGTCGGCCAGTCCGGGCTCGATCTTGGGGAACATCATCTCCGGTGTGCGTCCCGGGGCGGCCTCTGCCCAGCGCTTGGCGGTTGTCCAATGGAAGGACTTGGGCAAGTAGCCGGTATCGAAGAAGTGGGCATGGGCATCAACAATCATCGTTGTGTCTCCTGCGAAGAAGTGTCTCGCTTCGTTGCGTGGGCCGCTTCTGTGCAGCGTATGATACCATAACGAGGCGCGGTTGTCAGCAAAATCGCAGGGCGCGCCGACCGCATGATACCCCTCGTTTTCCCGCCCTTGGACTGGACTACTTCTGACCCTCGACAAGCCCTTTGGCCCAGCGGGCGGCACGCTCCAGTTCCCCCTCTTTCAGTGGACCCTCTGTGCCTTTGACGAAGAAACCCTCAGGAGGCAGGACCAGGATGCCGCCTTTGGTTTTCAGGCTGTTGGCGATTCGTCCGGCCGCGTAGCCGAAGATCCCGACCAGCCTCGTCGAGAACCTGGTATCGAAAGCAGCCACGTGGCGCCTTTGATGGCCGGCTCCGGCAGCTTCTGCAAGAAGTCCTGGATCGCCGGCGTCGGCCTGCCCCCGTTGGTGGGAGAACCGAAGACGAGCAAGCCGGCGGACTTGAGTTCAGCGAGGTCTGCGTCTCTTACGTGAAGGACTTTGACATCGGCGGTAATGCCGCTGCCGATGGACTTCGCGATCCTCTCCGTATTCCCGTGGGCAGAGTCATAGATCACCAGCGCCTTCATCTCTTACCTCCGAAGCAGGCACAGCATACCATTGACTGCCGAAAGCCGCAATCTATGCCACGGAATGCTCCTCAGAGGCCCCCCTTTACAACGACCCCCGACATGTGTTAGACTAAGCTGTCGCTAATGAGAACCATTCGCAATTAGTGGAGCAAGGGAGCCAGGAACACCGGATGTTGAACACTGCAGGACATCGCATGACGCGCCAGCGCACGCTGCTGCTGGATCTGATCAAAGAGGCAGGCGGCCATCTGGACGCCGATGAGTTATATCGGCGGGCCAGAGAGAAGCAGCCGCGTGTCAGCCTGTCGACGGTCTACCGCGCCCTGCACCTGTTCAAGAAGATGGGGCTGGTCGAGGAGTATCACTTCGATGAATCGCACCATCATTATGAGGCCACTTCCAAGAAGGAGCACCACCACCTGCTGTGCCTTGGGTGTGGCAGGGTCATCGAATTCCAGTCGCCATTATCCCGGTATGTCACCAGGAATGTGCCGGAAGCCAGGGACTTCCATATCGTGGACACGGAGCTTCGCATGACCGGGTACTGCTCAAACTGCCGCAAGACGGGCCAATAATTTTTTGCCCGCCTTATTGCAAATAATTTGCATTTGTATTTAGGGACATAGACAACCGGAAATCTAGGGAGAGAGGTACTAATGCTGGGTTCACTGCTGATAACACTGAGGGAGGGGCTGGAAGCCGCGCTGATCATCGGGATCATCATGGCGTATCTGGCAAGGACGGGAAACCGTCAGGGCTTCAAGCCGGTCTGGATGGGGACCATATCCGCCATTGTGGTGAGCCTGGTCGCCGGCGCCGTCATCTACGTGGTGGCGGGAGAGCTGAGCGGCCGGGCCGAGCAGGTCTTCGAGGGTCTGGTCATGTTCACTGCGGTCGGCGTGCTTACCTGGATGATCTTCTGGATGCGCCGTCAAGCCGGCGACATCAAGGCGCACCTGCATGCCCAACTGCAATCTGCTCTTGGCGGAGGTTCGGCGTTTGGATTGGCCGTGATAGCGTTCGTGGTCGTAGTCAGGGAAGGGATAGAGATGGCCCTGTTCCTCTTCGCCGCTACACGGGTAGCCGAGTCCTTTGCCCTGTTTGCCACGGGCGCTCTGTTGGGCCTGGCGATGGCTGCGGTCATCGGCTACACGATATATAAGGGGACGTCCAGGCTCAACCTGGCGGTGTTTTTCAAGGTCACAAGCGTGGTGCTCATCGTTTTCGCTGCGGGCCTGCTGGCCCACGGGATCCACGAGTTCCACGAAGCAGGGCTTATCCCTCCGGTGATAGAGCACGTGTGGGATACCAACTCTTTCCTTCCTGAGAAGGAAACCCTGGGACGGTTCCTCACTGCCATCTTCGGCTATAATGGCAATCCTTCTCTGGTTGAAGTGGTCGCCTACGGGACTTTCCTGGGCGCCGTGCTGCTGGCCTACTTCCGGCCATCCGGCGGCAAGAGCCAGAGGAATGGAAACAAGCCGATGAGGACTCCGATGGTGACAGAAAGGGGCAACTGAAGAATGGCGGTCATGTCGAGGATTCTGGACGCGCTTAGTTTTGGGACGCGCCACAAGGGTGGCGGTGGGTGTTGTGCGGACGGCACGCAGATAGACGAGAAGGGCCTGAAGAAAGTAATCATAGTGGGCACGCCCAATGTGGGCAAGAGCGTCGTCTTCAACAGCCTCACCGGAGCCCATGCCACGGTATCCAACTATCCGGGCACCACGGTAACCGTGTCACGGGGCAAGGCCAGGATGGAAGGCCTTGAACTGGAGGTGGCGGATACCCCCGGTATGTATTCATTCATGCCCATAACTGAAGAGGAGAGGATCGCCAGGTCCATGCTGTTTAACGAGAAGCCGCAGGCCATAGTGCATGTGGTCGACGCCAAGAACCTGCAGAGGATGTTGCCCCTCACCCTGCAGTTGATCGAGGCCGGGCTCCCCTCCATTCTGGACCTCAACATGATGGATGAGGCCGAGACATCGGGCATAGAGATCGATGTCCATCGGCTGGAAGAGGAGCTCGGCATCCCTGTAGTCGCCACCGCCGCCGTCAGCGGCCGGGGCATGGACCTGTTGCGAAAGAGGATTGTTGAACGTGTCAGATGCCAGTGTAGCACGGATTAGATATGATGACCTCCTGGAATCGGCCGTGGCCGGAATCGGCGGCCTGCTCACAGGCAGCTACCGTATCTCACGGAGGGCAATAGCGCTTCTTCTGCTCCAGGGAGACGCCCAGATAGAGGGCGAGGTCCGCGACAGAGAGGGCCAGCGATACGCTGCCATCCAGGAGATCGTAGCACGGACGCGGGAAGGCTACAGCCAGCCATTGAGGTACGTTATCGCTCTGAGGCGCCAGCAGGAGACGCGGCGCATCATCGAGCAGGCGGTAGTTTCGAAAGAGAAGTCCGGCGTCAGATTCGCCGAGAAGCTGAGCCGTGCCATGATGAACCCGTGGACAGGGGCGCCCATTCTGCTCCTGGTGCTGTACTTTGGGCTCTACCAGTTTGTCGGGGTTTTCGGAGCAGGGACTCTGGTTGGCCTCATAGAGAATACCGTTTTCGGGGAGTGGATCAATCCATCGGTGACTGACCTGGTGACCCGGCTCATTCCTTTCCAAGCAGTGCAGGAACTGTTCGTCGGCGAATACGGCGTGGTTACCCTGGGTCTCACCTATGCCTTCGCCCTGATACTGCCCATCGTGACCACCTTCTTCATCGTCTTCTCCATAATCGAAGACAGCGGGTACCTGCCCCGGCTGGCCATGCTCATAGACCGCCTGTTCAAAGTGATCGGCCTCAGCGGCAGGGCGGTAATTCCCATGGTGCTGGGCTTCGGCTGCGATACCATGGCTACCATCGTTACACGGACTCAGGAGACCAAACGGGAGCGGGTCATCACCAC
>JAUSJJ010000108.1 GCA_030647705.1 Dehalococcoidia bacterium | reverse complement strand
TGGTCATCCAACAACAAGTACTCGCTGCTCGGGGCCATGCGCGAGATATCGCAAATGGTCAGCTACGAGGTGCCGATCGTGCTCTCCATCATCGGCGTGGTGATGGTGACGGGTTCGCTGTCCATGCAGCGCATCGTGGAGGCGCAGACGGTGCCGTTCATCCTGCTGCAGCCGCTGGGCTTCATCATCTACCTGATCGCGGCGTCGGCGCAGAACAACCGGTCTCCCATGGACCTGGTGGAGGCCGAATGCGAGCTGGTGGCTGGCTTCCACACTGAGTACAGTGGAATGAAGTTCGGACTGTTCTATCTGAATGAATATGGCAGCGCTTTCGCCGCTTCCGCCATTATGGCGACGCTGTTCCTGGGCGGCTGGAATGGCCCGCTGCTGCCGCCGTATGTCTGGTTCGCGATCAAGGTGTTCGCCTTGTTCGGCATGTTCGTCTGGATGCGGGCTACGTTGCCCAGGGTGAGGATCGACCAGGTGATGCATTTCGGCTGGAAGTTCCTGCTGCCGCTGGGCCTGGTCAACGTGTTCATTACCGCTGCCGAGATCGCGGTCTGGCCCGATTACCCCTGGTATCTGCTCTTCCTGAATATGGCGCTGGCGGTCGTTCTGATCGTGGGCTGGGCCGGCATGTTCAGGTTGAGAGGGGGGGTGCCCGTTGGCGCAGAACGGTGAGGGCAGCCGAGGTTTCGGTCTGGGCATATTGAAAGGCTTCGCTCTGACGGCCGTGCACCTGTTCCGCCGGCGTTTCACCATCCTCTACCCGGAAAAGAGGCTGCCGGTTCCCCGGCGTATCAGAGGCACTGAGCTGGTCTGGTACGTGGACCGCTGCACCGGCTGCGCCACTTGCGCCAAGACCTGCCATCAGGGGGTAATCAAGATCGTGACCTCCGGGCCGGAAGGCAACCGGTTCCACGTGGATAAGTTCGAGGTCGATACCGGCTATTGTATCTTCTGCGGGCTGTGCGTGGAAGCGTGCCCCTTCGATGCTATTTTCATGAGCACCGAATACGAGAGGGGAAAGTACCGCCGGGAGGACCTGGTAATGAGCAAGGAGATGCTCATGGCTGCGGACAAACACCCGAGCGCTTATTATCATCCCCAGCCGGTGCCTGGAGTGGCGCTGCCGGAGAAAGTTCCTAGTATCGAGGAAACCTGGTAATGGACACTGGCGTTGGCATTACCCTGGCGTTCTGGATCATGGCCGTGGTGCTGGTGGCATCCGCGCTGGCCGTGGTGTTGCTGCGCAACATCTTCCGGTCGGCGCTGTGCCTGGTCCTGGCCTTCCTCACTGTGGCCGGCATCTACGTGCTGCTGCAGGCCGACTTCCTGGCCGTGGTGCAGATTCTGATCTACGTCGGCGCCGTGGCTATCCTGATGATATTCGCCATCATGCTGACCAGAGATGTGCAGCAGGGCAACCTGCCCAGTCGGCTCCGGTTTTCCTCGCTGCTGCTTTCCGCCCTGCTGATGGCGGTAATGATCGTCGTGGTAACCAACACCGGTTGGAGCATCAGCGCCCAGCCGCCCTCCCCAGACACTACCAGTGCCATCGCCAAGGCTGTCTTCGCGGAAAACGGCGGTTTTGTGCTGCCCTTTGAGATAGTCTCCGTGCTGCTCTTGGCCGCCATCATCGGGGCAGTCGTACTGGTGAGGGAGAAGTAACGATGTCCATCGGGCTGACTCATTTCCTGGTGCTTTCTGCAGTGCTGTTCTGCATCGGGTTCTATGGGGCGCTGAGCCGGCGCAATGCCATCGTCATTCTGATGTGCATCGAGATCATGCTCAATGCGGTCAACATCAGCCTGGTCGCTTTCTCCCGATATGTCACGCCTGTGGCGATGACCGGGCAGATATTCGCCATATTCGTTATCACGGTGGCCGCCGCCGAGGCCGCTTTGGGGCTGGCCATCGTTATTTCGATCTATCGCAGCCGGGATACCATCGATGTCGAGAAGATCGACCTGATGAAGTGGTAGGGGAAGAGGAAAATGGGCAAGACGGTCATCAAGTGGCTGGGACATTCGGCATTTCAGATCACGTCGCCAGAGGGCAAGGTCGTGCTTATCGACCCGTGGATCACCGGGAACCCGCTGTGTCCCATCAAAGCTAGGGATATCGAGGCCGCGGACATGGTGCTGGTGACGCATGACCACAGCGATCACATCGGGGATGCCGTGGACATCGCCAAACGGACGCGGGCTACCGTTTGCTGCATGCCGGAGACCGCCGACAACCTGAAAGCCGAGCACGGGTTGCCCGAAGGCCTGGTGGTGAATGGCGGCATCGGCATGAACATCGGGGGCACGGTGGCCATCAAGGGCATCGAAGTGACTATGGTGCAGGCCCACCACTCGTCGGGGACGGCAAACCCCTCCGGGTACATCGTGAAGATGGAAGATGGGACTACGGTCTATCACGCCGGCGATACCGGAGTTTTTGGCAGCATGCAACTGTTCGCGGAGGTGTACGGCATCGATGTGGCTCTGCTGCCCATCGGGGGCTGCTTTACCATGGACGCGGCGCAGGCTGCGGTCGCGCTGAGGTTGCTCAACCCGAGGATAGCGATCCCGATGCACTACAAGACGTTCCCCTTCCTGGCGCAGAGCGCCAAGGGTTTCGTGGAGGTGGCCAGGGCCAAGGCGCCCAGGGTCAAGGTCGTGGAGCTTAACCCGGGTGAGACGCACACGCTGGGCTAAGCTGCAGGCGTAGGATAGCCTGCTGAGAAAGAAGCACGAGGCAGCCGTGTTCCCCAATGGCAAAGGGAGACTAACGGGCCGCCTAAGAAGAAGTGCGGGATGCTTCCCGCCGGGGGTCTGGGGGTGTCCCCCAGATTCAAAATCACCCTTCCTGACCAGGAAGGGTGACAAAGGGGGATGGTCAACCACTGACTTCTTGGACGGACGGCTAAGGGTATTCAAATCCCTCTCAATCTCCCATTGGGAAAGAGAGAAGTTCTGACAAAGACTGTCTCAGTATTGTGCGAGAGGTCAAGAGTAGACTGATACTATGTGGATAGAGTTCAAAACGGCGCCTAATCTGATAATGGCCGAGATGTGGAAAGACCTCTTAGAGGAAGAGGGCATCCCCACCATGATCCTGGCTGATCCCGACAAGCGCGGCCAGGGCCTCTCAGTCAGCTACAAGGTGCTGATACCGCAGGACAAGGATCATGTAGTCGAGGAGGTCCTCAGAAAGATTTGATGCCTGCTCAACTTGCCTGGGCGATTTTCTTCGCGCCGATAGCATCCTTTCTCATCTGCGGCCTCATCATAAGGCCCTTCTTCAACCGTTGCTCGCGATGGGCCGGCTACGTCACTATTGCAGCCGTCGGTATCTCGTTCGTCCTCTCGGTCTGGACGCTGTTCACCGTGAACGCCACGGGCCCGCTGCCTCTGCCGCCCATCGATTGGTGGAACGTCGGGCCCATACATATTGAGATCGGGCTGGTGGTAGACCCGCTGACCGCTATCATGCTGGTGGTGGTGTCCCTGGTGGCCCTGCTGGTGCAGGTCTACTCTCAGGGCTACATGCACGGGGACCCCGGCTACGTCCGGTACTACGCCTGGATGTCCTTGTTCACCGCTTCCATGCTGGGGTTGGTGCTGGCCGGCAACCTGCTGATGATGTACGTCTTCTGGGAGTTGGTGGGCCTGTGCTCCTATCTGCTTATCGGCGTCTGGTTCCACCGCCCCTCAGCGGCCAATGCCGCCAAGAAGGCGTTCCTGGTCACCCG
>JAUSJJ010000095.1 GCA_030647705.1 Dehalococcoidia bacterium | reverse complement strand
GGCAGCACGAAAAGCTCGCACTGCAGGCGCTGACGCCACTCAGGCCATGATGAAGCCAGTCCCTCGATGGTTTCCGGGGTCACGGTGTAACTATGCATCTAACTCAGTCTAGCATCCCGGTTTGGGGGAATCAACACGTGCTGCTATCGGCAGTCCGTTACTTGCCCTTGAACTTCGGCGCTCTCTTTTCGAGCCAGGCAGCTACCGCCTCTTTGTGGTCTTCGGTGTGGACCAGGTGGTACTGCATCCGCATCACATAGTGCAGCGAGGTCTCGGGAGTCATTTTGAGCGATTCGTTGATCGCCTTCTTGATGATGCCGATGGCCGCCGGCCCCTTGGCCAGTCTTTCAGCCAGCGCTTCCGCTTCGGACATGAGCTTCTTCGCCGGAACGACCATTTCGACCAATCCCATTTTCTCCGCGTCCGGCGCATTCACTATGTCGCCGGTGAAGCACAGCAGTTTGGCCTTGCCCAGCCCGATCATCTTCGGAAGGTAGTAGATTCCAGTTTCCGGCGTGATTCCCATCCGGACGAAGAATTCGCCCAGCTTGGCATCGTCGGCGGCTATTCTGATATCGCAGGCCAGCGCCAGTTCGAGGCCGGCGCCCACGGCGTAGCCATTGATGGCGGCGATCACCGGTTTCTGCATGTCGCGGATTTCCTGGTAAATGCCTACCGCGTGGTCAACGTAGGTGCTGAACTCGAGAGGGTTCATGTTTCGCAGTGGAGAGATGTCCTTCACCACGTCGCCGCCGGCGCTGAATGCCCTGCCGGCTCCGGTGAGGACGACGCATCTGACCGTGTCGTCTTCACCGACCTGGTGGAGGATGGGAGTGAGGGCGAAGATGAGGTCCGGGCTGAGGGCATTGAGCTTCTCCGGGCGGTTCAAGGTGACGGTGGCGACTCCGCCTTTCTTGGAAACCAGTACCTGGGGCGCTTCTTTGGCTTTGGGGCTCATGTTGCTCCTTTCTGCGTTTAGTTGTATACTCGATTTCCGGGATTTCGGATATTGCCCGCGTGTTCTGGCATTCTACACGCCCGCCGCGGCTTTTTCAATCCTCAATCTGTTGATTGGTGAAGGAACGACTGAATCATGCAAGAACTCAAGTCCACTCTGGCCATCCTCAGGGAACGCATCTCTACCATAATGGTGCGTCTTTGACTTAGCTGCCAAAGAGAAGGAAGCAGCCCGTCTGGAGGCCGAAACCACCGAGCCGGGATTCTGGGACAATCAGTCGCGGGCACAGGCAGCCATGCGTCAGCTTGCTGACCTTCGCGAGACCATCGACCTCTGGCACAGCATGGAGAAGCGCGCCGGGGAGCTTTCCGACCTGCTCGATCTGGCTGTGGCCGAGCAAGACCAGTCTCTTGAAAGCGATATCTCAGAGGGCGTGGCGCGGCTGAAGGCGGACCTGGACAAGCACGAGTTCCAACTGCTCATGGCCGGGCCGTACGACCGGCGGAACGCTATTCTGGCAGTTCACGCTGGAGCGGGCGGCACCGATTCGCAGGACTGGGCCCAGATTCTGCTGCGCATGTTTCTCCAGTGGGCTGAGCATCGCAGGTATGACACCGAGGTGCTCGACATGTCATCTGGTGAAGAGGCAGGGGTCAAGAGCGCAACGGTTTTGATCAAGGGAGCGTACGCCTACGGCTACCTGAAATCGGAGCGCGGCGTTCATCGTCTGGTGCGCATTTCACCCTTTGATGCGTCCAAGTCACGCCATACCTCTTTTGCCCTGGTCGAGGTGATGCCCGAGGCGGAGGCTGAGGTCGAAGTGGCCATCTCCCCGGACGACCTCAAATGGGATTTCTTCCGGGCCAGCGGCGCCGGCGGCCAGAACGTGCAGAAGACCAGCACAGCGGTCAGGCTGACACACCTTTCCTCCGGCCTGGTGGTGACCTGCCAGAATGAGCGCTCCCAGATTCAGAACAAGGAGACCGCGCTGCGCATCCTCAAGGCCCGGCTGATGCAGTTGGAGATGGAGAAGCGGGCGGAGATGCAGGCCAAGATCAAGGGGCAGCACGTTAGCGCCGGATGGAGCAACCAGATACGCAGCTATGTGCTGCATCCCTACAAGATGGTCAAAGACCATCGCACCGGATACGAGACGAGTGGCGCCGAGGCCGTCCTTAACGGCGACCTGGACGGCTTTATGGAGGCATTCCTGAAGGCGAACCTGGGTGCGGCATGACAATGTGTGGCCGCATCCCGTATCAAGTCCCGATTCCTTCGGGATGGCGACCAGAGTCGCTCATACGGAATAGGCTTTGACACGGGGGTGAGGGTGACGGCGAAGCCTTCGATTCGTGGCTCTGCCAATGGATGCCTCGGGGCCTAAACCACCACAGGCGCCCCCTCACTCTCACTCTCTCCCTCGGAGGGGAGAGAGAATGTCCACCTCGCATTGCTCTTGACAAACCGACCGTCTTCCATCTACTATGCGGCATAATTGCTGAACGGGCAATCGGCGGGTGTGATCCCTCTCTCGCGGTTACTCCTGGTCTGGAGCGACATATGAAAGCTGGCAAGCGGCCTCTGCTTTTCTACGGTTGGATTGTCGTCGTTTTCTGCTTCCTCATCGTGTTGCTGGTCTACGGGGTAAGGTTTACCTTCCCCGCTTTCTATGTGGCTATCCTGGAGGAGTTCGGGCAAAGTCGTGGAGGCACCGCGGGCCCGTATTCGCTGAACCTGCTCGTCTACGGTTTGGGGGCAGCCGCGGTCGGCATGCTGGTGGACAGGATCGGGCCTCGCAAAGTTGTAGTTATCGGTGCGCTGCTGATCGGTCTGGGGCTGGTCGGCGTCAGCCAGTCCAACGCGCTTTGGCTGCTGTATCCATTTTTCGGTGTCATTGTGGCGCTGGGCAACTGCATGGCAGGGAACGCCGCTTTCATCCCCATGCTGTCTAACTGGTTCGTCAAGAGGCGTGGACTGGCCATCGGCATCTACTTTGCCGGGGTGGCCGGTGCGCCCGTGGTGGCCCCGCTGGCGCAGCAACTCATAGATGCCTTCAAGTGGAGGGGCGCCTACCTGGTGCTGGCGGTGCTGGCCGTGGCCTTCATTGTGCCGGTGGCGGTCTTCGTGCTGAGGGCAAAGCCGGCAGAAAAAGGCCAGTTGCCCGATGGCGCTTCATCTGTTGCCGAGCCTGCGGCGACGGGCCAGAGATCGGCGCCTATGGTCAACTCCGAATGGTCAGCGGTACGATGGGATGTGCCCAAGGCCTTGCACACTCGCCAGTTCTGGGCCTTGTTTTTCGTCAACCTGTTTCTGGGTATGGAGGTCAACCTGGTTTTCCTGCACCAGATGGCCCATGCGGTGGACGTTGGTTACAGCAAGATGTTCGCTGCGTCGGTTTTCGGCCTGGTGGGCTTCGGGGTTATCGCGGGCAGCTATGCCGGCTCCATCTGCGACCGGATAGGTCGAGAGCTGACCTTTACGGTAGGGGTCCTCGGCTCGCTCCTCGGCATCCTGATGTTGACCTTGACCGGGGATGCTTCTCAGCCCTGGATGCTGTACTCCTATGCTGTGATCTTCGGGATGTCTTTCGGCATGTGCAATCCTGCCTTGATGGCCAGCCAGGCCGATCTCTTCTTCGGGCGGCGGTTCGGCTCCATCAACGGGCTGTTGATTACCGGGTTTGGCATCGGTGGCGCGGTTGGCCCCTACCTGGGAGGCCTTCTGTTCGACCTGACCGGCGCATACACGTGGTCGTTTACGGTGGCGATGGCTGCCATAGCTATCGCAGGCATCTCCATGTGGGTGGCCGCGCCCAGGAAGATCAGGCCGGTGTGGGGAGCAAGGGGGGCGGGGCGGTTGGAACCTGTGAAGAAGTGACCGGCTAAGGCCTGGCCCGGCTTCTCAGCCTGGCGTCTGTGTATGGCCGGACTTGCTCCCTGTGGCCCGGGATTGTGCGTAGGGAGAGCTGGGCATGGCGAAGATCAACGAGGCGGTCAACAACATAACCACGGCAAGGCTCAGGAAGATGAAGTAGAACCCCCTCCCCATGTCCCCCGCGCTGTGCTCCAATACCAGAGATGCGATGGCGATGCCTATTGCGCCCCCGCCCATGCGGAACATGCCCCTCACCCCCGTGATAGTGGCCACCCGGTCCGGCATCAGTTCAATACAGGCGTTATTCGCCGCGGGGGCGGATGTCCCTGAGCCGAGCCCCGAGAGCAGCAGTGCTGCCAGCAGCAGCGTGCCGCTGCTCAGTTGCAAGCCCAGTATCACAGTGGCGCCGGGAGTGGCGATCGCCAGCAGGAACAGGCTGAGCACGATCGCAGCCGTGCCGACCAGCATCGGCCTGCGGTAGCCCCATCGCAGCATGAATATGCTGGTCACCGTCGAGGCAAGCAGCATACCCACCGAGCGCGGCGTGAGTATGATGCCGCTGGCGAAAACGGACATGCCATGTATCGAGATGGCGTACAGGGGCACGAAAGACACAACTCCCAGCACCGCTGCTCCGTATACGAAATTGTAGGCGTTGGCGGCCATGAACCGTCTTTCTTTGAGCACGGCCAGGTCGATTATGGGGTCCTCAGCCCTCACTTCGTGGCGGATGAAGACGACCATGAACACGATGCTGGAGACGAACAGCAGACCTGCTAGCGTCCAGGTGACTGGCGTGTCGCCGTTGCCCAGTTCGGTAAGCCCCACCATGAAGCTGGACAGCGAGCCGGCCAAGAGAAGCGCGCCCCGGATGTCGATGCGCTGGGCCGTCTTTTGCCCTGGCCGCAGCAGCACCGCCGCGGAGATGAAAGCGGCGATGGCAAGGGGGATGTTGAACCAGAATATGGACCTCCATCCGAACGCCTCGGTCAGCCAGCCACCCAGGTTAGGACCGATGATCTGTCCCAAGGGGAAGATGCTGGTGAACAACCCGATCGCCCGTTGCCTGGACCTGGGGAACTCATCGGCCACTATCCCGGCCGCAGATGGCAGGAAGCCGCCGCCCCCGATTCCCTGAATCAGCCTGGAGGCGATCAGCAAAGGTATGTTGGGCGCTATGGCGCTGAGCAGTGAGCCCAGGGTGAACATGCCCAGGAAGAACATGAGGGTCTGCTTCCTGCCGAAGATGTCGTTGGCCTTTCCGGCGATGGGCATGACCACGGTGGCAACCAGTTGGTAAACGCTGAGCACCCAGCCGGCCAGGATCAGCGATGTGTCAAAGGAGGAGATGATTTCAGGGAAGGCGACGGCTACGGACGTGCCGTTGATGGCCGAGAGCAGCAGCACCAGGCTGACGGAAGCGAAGATTAGATATTTGGACATGGCAAGATGTTGTGCTCGGCAATGGCCAAGGGGCAAAGAGCACGGGCGCTATTCGATGGCTTCAGCCGTCGGGGGCAACCGAGGCGTTCTAGCGTTGACTCGCCGTTGCCAGGCCCGCCAGTATTTGCTCGGCGTCCCTTACGGTTTCCTGCACTACCTCGGCGGCGCTCTTGATCTGCCTTACCAGGCCGGCTCCCGCGCCGCAGCCCAGCGTGCCGCCAACCAGGTCGCCCTCCAGCATGCCGGTGCGAAATCCGGGGGCATAGGTCTTCGACCGGGCTATCGCCTCGGCGCCGCTCTTCTCCATCTGAATGCACTGCTCCAGCATCGGGTT
Source organism: Dehalococcoidia bacterium (assembly GCA_030647705.1). Taxonomy (GTDB): domain Bacteria; phylum Chloroflexota; class Dehalococcoidia; order JAUSJJ01; family JAUSJJ01; genus JAUSJJ01. The sequence goes on along the minus strand of JAUSJJ010000095.1, from coordinate 1,324 downwards.
CTTCAGCGCCCGCAGCACGCCTATAGCCCCGACGCAGGTGCCGGTGCCGGTATCGCTGGCCTCGATGATAGCCTGCTTGAAGCTCTGGTGAGCAGGGCACTCTTTGGTGATGATGAACCTGGTGCCCATGTAGACCCCTTCGGCCCCTAAAGCCAGTGCGGCTGCCATTCCCCTGCCATCCATGATGCCGCCGCCGGCCACTACCGGTATGCTGACCGCAGACACGATCTGCGGGATGAGAACGAATGTGGGGATGGAATCGTGGCCCACGTGGCCTCCACCGTCAAAACCGACCGCCACCAACGCATCGACTCCCTGCTGTTCGGACCTCCTGGCGGCTTCCACATTCACGGGCAGGGCACGGTGAAGCACCTTGATCCCTGCAGCCTTAAGTTCCCTGGTGTATATGCTCGGTGTGCCACCTACCAGCACGACCACCGGCGCCTTCTCTTCCAGTATTACTTTGAAGCACTGGTCGCTGAACGCCTTGCCTCCCGGAGGGTAGTCGGTCAGGGCCAGCACCAGGTTCACGCCAAAAGGCTTGTTGGTCAGCGACCTGGCCTTGCGTATCTGGCGGCGCAGACGCTCTCCGGTCTCCACTGCGTCGGGAGTGGGCGTCCGCTCGCCGGCGTTGGGCCCGATGACGCCCAGGCCACCGGCGTTGGACACGGCGGCCGCCAGTTCCGCCCAGGTGATCCAGTTCATAGGCGCCTGGATGATAGGGTATTTGATGCCGAGCAGTTCGCAGATGCGGCTCTTTTTCATTTCACTTCTCCGTATCAGATTACGCTGGAAATTGGGTTACTCCAGCGGACGTCATCTTGCCCTGTATCATGCTACAGGCCGGCGACGCCACCGTCCACGCCGATGACCTGTCCTGTTATGTAGTCCGCTTCCTCCGAAGCCAGGAACACAACCGCAGGAGACACCGCCTCCGGAGACTTGATCTTGCCGATGGCGGTGCTCGGCGAATCAGCCTCTTTGTCGCCTTCGCTGATATTGAGGAGCTTGATCACTTCGGGTGTCAGCAGGAGTGGGGTCAGCGCCCTGGGGGAGATGCAGTTTACCCTCACACCGTATTTCCCCAGTTCCTTGGCCAGGGTCTTGGTCAACCCCACAATTCCGGCCTTGGCTGCCGCGTAGTTGGACTGTCCGAAGAAACCGTTCAGCCCGGACGCTGAGGTCGTATTGATGATCCTGCCCCATCCCTGCTTCCGCATGTACGGCGATGCGAAGTGGCAGCAAATGAAAGTGCCTTTGAGGCAGATGTCCACCACGGAGTCCCATTCCTCTTCGGTCATGTTCCATATGGTGCGGTCCCTCA
>JAUSJJ010000093.1 GCA_030647705.1 Dehalococcoidia bacterium | reverse complement strand
ATCCCGCGGCTGGCGGCGATGACGTTGGCGTTTACGATGTTGACTCGTTCCTCGCTTATCTTGCCCAGAATGGCGCGCAGGATCACTGCCTTGAGCACGCTGGTGTCGAAGTTGGAGATCTCTCCGTCGTACTGGATGGCGATAGTGCCCAATTGACCCTCGATCAGCTGGGCCGCCACCTCGCCCACGTGTGACGCCACTACCTGGTACGGGGCCAGGATAGACACGCTTTCGGCGGAGATGAACGGGATGTTCACGGCATAGCGCGTAGGCTGTCCCTGGAGGGCTGCGATGATCTGCTCGGCCACGTCCAGCGCCACGTTCGACTGCGCCTCGTTGGTCGAAGCTCCAAGATGCGGTGTGACGATTACCTTGTCGCTCTTGACCAGGATGTTGTCCTGCGCCGGCTCCTTGGAAAAAACGTCTATCGCGGCGCCCGCCACCTTCCCTTGCTCCAGGGCCTGATATAGAACAGCCTCGTCGATTATCCCGCCGCGGGCCACATTGATGAGCTTCACCGAGGGCTTCATCATGGCGATCTCTTTCGCGCCGATAATACCCTTGGTGTCAGCCGTAAGGGGAGTGTGAACGGTGATGAAGTCCGAGTCCTTGAATATCCTCTCCAGCGGCACCAGTTCAATGCCCAGATTGCGAGCGTACTCCGTGGAAACAAACGGGTCGAAGGCCATTACCTTCATTTCCAGCCCCCTGGCCCGCCTGGCGACCTCGGTGCCCACTTTGCCCAAGCCCACCACGCCCAGTATCTTCCCGCGAATCTCGGTGCCGACGAACTTCTGGCGCTGCCACTGTCCCGCCTTGAGCGCGGCGTGGGCCTGTGGGATGTGCCTGGCCAGGGCCATCATCATGGCAATGGTGTGTTCCGCGGTGGATGTGGTGTTCGCAGCCGGGGCATTGACCACTATGATGCCACATCTGGTAGCTGCGTCAATGTCAATGTTATCGACACCGACCCCGGCGCGTCCTATGACCTGCAGCTTGCAGCCCCGCTCGATGACCGCGGAGGTGACTTTGGTTTCGCTCCGCACCACCAGGGCTTCGTAGTCGCCAATGACGTCGAGCAAGGCCTGCGGGGCCAGGCCGATCTTGACGTCCACCTCAAAGCACTTTTTCAGCGCCTGTATGCCATCTTCGGCGATAGGATCAGCGACCAGAATCTTAGCCATGATGTTCCCCTTTTTGTGAACTTATTGCTCAGGAAATAGGCGCCCCCGGTTGCAGCCCCCCCAACCCACTGTTGTCTCACGGGACAAATCAAACAATCGCGAAGAGTTACGCTGAACGATGTAACATATTCTATACTATTGGCGAAATCAGGCAAAGGGGCCTTTCGGCCCCTCTGCTATATTGGCTATCAGCGCAGCCCTGCCTGCTAGACTTTGAAACCGACCTTCGGCAATGCCAACTTGAGCGCCTTGGTCACCTCTGCTATGTCGGCCTCGTTCACCCAACCCAGATGTCCGATGCGGAAGATCTTGCCGGTGAGGCTTCCCTGGCCGCCAGAAAGCACCACTCCGTATTCTTCTTGGAGAAGCTTGAGCAGCTTGGAGCAGTCTACCCCCTCCGGAGACTTGATTGCAGTCACCGTGTTCGACGCGTAGGACTCGTCAGCGACGAGGAGGGAAAGGCCGAGGGATTTCGCATCGCTGCGCGCCTTCCGGGCCACTCTGGCGTGCCGGGCGATGACATTGGAGAACCCTTCCTTTGCAATGTCCTCGAGGGCTACTTCCAGCGCAAAGAATATCGAGACCGCCGGAGTCCAGGGAGTCTGCCCCTTTTCGAGCATCTTCTTGGCGCGGGTGACGTCCCAGTAGAAACGCGGCATCCTGGCGGTAGCGTGCGCCTTCCAAGCCTCCTGGCTCATGCTGATGAAGGCGAGCCCCGGCGGCACCATCCATCCCTTCTGGGAGCCGGTGACCACCACGTCGCAGCCCCAGGCGTCGGTGGGGAGATCAATGGAGCCTACGCTGCTGATGCCATCCACGATAAGCAGCTTGCCGGCGCCCTTCACGATCTTGCTGATGGTCGCCAGGTCGTTGGTGACGCCGGTGGACGTCTCATTATGAGTTACCAGCACCGCCTCGATGCCCGGGTCTGCCTGCAACGCCTGCTTCACTTTGTCCGGATCTACCACCAGGCCATGCTCGAAGTTCAGTTTGGTGACGTTGGCGCCAAAGGTCCCAGCCATGGAACCAAACCGGTCGCCGAATTCGCCGTTCGATACGCTGAGCACCTTATCGCCCGGCGAAAGCACATTAACTATGGCCGCTTCCATGGAGCCGGTGCCCGATCCGGTCAGGATGAACACATCGTTCTTGGTCTGATAGAACTCCTTCAGACGCACCGTGATCTTATTGACCATCGCTGCGAATTCAGGACCCCGGTGATTGATCATCTGCTTGCCGGTTGCCTCGAGTACGTCCGGGGGGCACGGCGTGGGGCCAGGGATGCGTAACTGTATGGACTTCATTCTTCCTCCTCGGTACTAACCGCTCATCAACTCCTTGCACTTCTGAGCGAATGCCGGCAGCACTTTCCTGTAGTCTCCGACCAGCCCGAACTGGGCCACTTTGAAGATGTTCGCCTCGGGGTCTTTGTTTATGGCGACGATGCACTTGCTGCCGGAGCAGCCCGCCAGGTGCTGGCTGGAGCCGGAGATGGCCACCGCGATATAGAGGTCAGGGGTGACGATCTTGCCGGTCAATCCCACCTGCACAGACGAAGGCACCCAGCCGGAATCGCAAGGTGGACGGCTGGCGCCCACCGCAGCCCCCAGCACCTTGGCAAGGTCATTCAAGTAGCTGAAGCTCTCCGAGCCGCCGACGCCACGCCCGCCGCTCACAATGACCTTGGCGTCTTCCAGCTTGACGCCGGCAACCTCTTCCTTGACCTTGTTCACCACTTTCGCCCTCAAGTCCGAAGCCTGCAGCCCGGCGGCGAAGGGGATGACCTCACCCTTCCTGGAATCATCGCGTTCCGCCTGAGACATAGCCTTCACCCGCACGGTCGCCATCTGAGGGCGGGCGGATTCAGTGACAAACGTGGCCAGAGCGCTGCCACCGTAGACGGGCCGCGTCTGGATCAGGAGCTTGCTCTGGGGATCGATCCCCAGCAGTACGCAGTCCATCGCCGCCACGGTGCCCAGCCGGAAGGCCAGCCGAGGGGCCAGGTCACGCCCCATCGAGGTCTGCCCCACAAGCACAATCTCGGGCATCACCTTCTGACACAGCTTCTCCAACACGGGCACGTAGGAATCGCCTTGATAGTCCTTGAGCAGCGGATCATCAACCACATAGACCTTGTCAGCGCCCAAAGCGACCATTTCACGGGAAAGGCCGTTGACGCCACTGCCCACCAGAGCCGCCGAAAGCTCCACCCCGAGGGCGTTGGCAAGCTGCCGCCCGGCGTAGAGCAGTTCCTGGCTTATGGCGGCCAGTTTACCGTCCGCCACCTCACCGCAGATCAGGACTCCTTTGTATTCTGCCATGAGTCCACCTCCATGTTGTTGCCCACGGGATTCAAAGCCTAGATGATTTTGGCTGCCCTCATCTTCAGCGCCAGGTCTGCCGCCGCCTCTTCGATAGACTCCCCCTCCGCCATCACGCACTTCACCTCTCGCACCGGAATGAACAGCTTGAGCAACTTGATGCGGCTGCCGGCCTTGCCTATCTTGGAAGCTTCGGCGCCGATATCCTGTGAGGTCCAGACGGTGGGCTTCTTTCGCGCCGCCGCCATGATCCCCTTCATTGTGGCATAACGGGGCTCACCCAATTCGTTGCTTATGGTCACTACCGCAGGCATCGGCACCTCGATGACTTCGTAGCCATCGGGGACCACCCGCTCCACCTTGACCCGTCCATCGAGCGCCTCGACCTTCTTGACCGGAGCGACGCTCGGTATTCCCAGCAACTCAGCGATGCCCAGGCCCACCTGCCCCACATCCCAGTCAGCGGCCTGCCTGCCGCAGAGTATCAAGTCGTATTGGCCTGTCTTCTTGATGGCCATCGAAAGCGCGTACGCAGTGGTGAAGCTGTCACCGCCCTCGAAGGCCTCATCCTGAAGCAGTATCAGCTCGTCGGCGCCCATGGACAGGGGCTTCTTGACCACATCCATAACCAGGTCTTTGCCCATCGAAATGACCGTGACTTTGGCGCCCTTAGCATCCTTGATCCTCAGAGCCGCCTCCACCGCGTGCTCATCGAAGGGACTGATCACAGGAGGCACGCCTGCAGCAGGCATAACGCGATTGGCCACCGAGTCTATCTTGAAGCTGGAAGGAGGGGTCTCTGGGTCAGGCACCTGCTTGACGCACACGACGATGTTCATCGATCACTTCCTCCTGGCTCTGAACAAAGCATCCGCAACACTTGGTAAAATTTATCACTAGCCAGCGCCAATGTCAACGTCGTGTTCGGCGGGAGCAGGAGGTCTGGCCTCAGTTACCTCATCCCACTAGAGGTATGTTTGCGCATGCTGAGGGTATCTCCCCATAAGCGCTAACTTAGGCGCAGTGTCGTTCCCGCGAAAGCGGGAATCCAGGAACATTTGCTCGCCGCCGACCCTGGATTCCGGCTCGGAGGCCGGAATGACAGTTTCGCGGGGCGCCCGAATGGCAGAGACCGCCTATCTATCCCATTCCCCGAGCGGCCCTCGCCAGATTCCAGGCCGGTTTGCCGTACTTCTCGGTCATGAGGCTGGCAGCCAAAGCCATCTCCTCGTCGGTGGGCTGCCCCTCCTCCAGCGCCACTCCCAGGGCCCGCTCGAACCCCAATTGAAGGGCGGCAGCGGCTTCTTTTGCGTCCACCCGCCGGCCCAGTAATTCCGAGAGCGTCGTCAACCTGGAACGCAGGGTGGACTCCATCGAACGCTTGTCCCCCGTCTTCAGCACAGAAGCCAGCCCGCTCAAGTCGACGCCCAGAAGTATGCTCCCATGCTGCAGCACCACGCCGCCCCGGCGGGTCTGGGCGCTGGCGACCAGCTTGCGACCGCCTACCGAAAGCTCATGCCCCCAAACGGCCCCAAAACATGCGCCCGTCTCTGCCCTCCCCCACGGGCCCGGCGCCGTACCCCACTCCTCAACCTCGACGCCCATGATGCTGAGCCCTTCGGCGATAGCAGCGGCGATCTTGCGGTAGGACTGGTTCACAGACCCTGAGAGATGAGGATCGTCCAGGCTGCCGGCGACGGAATAGGTGAGCTCGTCATCGTGCAGGATGGCCCGGCCGCCGGTCGGTCTACGCACCACGTCTATGCCAAGCCGCCGGCAACCCTCCATATCGATGTCCCTGTCCACCGACTGAAAATAGCCAACGGAAACACAGGCCGGGGACCAGCCGTAGAGCCGGAGCGTGGGAGGAGCGCCCTTCCGGAAGCATTGCATGATCGCTTCATCGAGGGCCATGTTGAAGCTGCCCGAGGCGCGGCCGCTGAGAATCAGCCTCCACCCGTTCATCACAAGGGATGCTCCTTGCAGCAGAAACTCCCTTGCCCGCCCGATTCAAGCTCCGCAGCGACGGGCAGATAAAGGAGTTATGTTAACTTCAGTCCCGTTTGCCGCTCTACTTCTGCAGCGTGGACAGTAATGCCTCGAAGTCGGTGGCCGAAAGCAGCTTTCCCAGCTCGCCCTTATCGGCCAGCCTGACTTTGAGCAGCCATCCCGCCTCGTAGGGGGCCTGGTTGACTGACTCCGGCGCTTCGATGGCATCGCTATTCACGGCAACCACCTCTCCGCTGACCGGGCACACGATATCGGACGTCGCCTTGTCCGATTCGATAGTGCCGCAGGGCTGGCCTTGCTTCACCTGCTCCCCCGGTTGTTTCACCTCGACAAAGAGCACGGAGCCAAGCTGCTTCTGAGCGTAGTCCGTAATGCCGATGGTCCCCTCATCCCCGGCGACTCTTACCCAGGTCTGGTCCTTGCTGTACTTTAGGTCCTTAGGATTCACTGCTGCCTCCCCAAAAGTGGTTTTCGCTTCCTCCCAAGGCTGGCTTCTGCGCCCAGGACGGGCTTGAGCCCATAATATACGAAAGCGGAAAAGCTTGTCAAGGATGGAGTACTCCCCTGGGAACGCCAGGCCGCCATTCA
>JAUSJJ010000085.1 GCA_030647705.1 Dehalococcoidia bacterium | reverse complement strand
ACAGCCCGCTAACCATGTCTTTGACCGGAGAGAACGACCTGCGGTGTATGGGACACGGCCCCAGCCTTCGCAGGCTATCGAGGTGCTCCGCCGTTCCGTAACCCTTGTGCTGGGCGAAGCCGTAGCCGGGGAATTCGCCGTCCAGCTCGCACATCAGACGGTCGCGGCTGACCTTAGCCATGATCGAAGCGGCCGCGATGGAGGCGCACAGGCGGTCGCCCTTGATAAAGCTGCGCAGAGGGATGTTCACTTCCAAAAGGCGAACCGCGTCGATGAGCAGAAAATCGGGCGGCGGCTTCAGACGGGATACTGCCTGACGCATAGCCAGATGCGTAGCCCTGGCGATGCCCTGATCGTCGATAACCTCTGAGGTACAAACGCCGACGCCCCAGCTTACGGAGTCCCTGGCAATGCGGTCGAAGAGCTGCTCCCTCGCCTTCGTGGCGAGCTCCTTGCTGTCCCTCACCTGATCCAGCCAAGGATACCGTGCGTCCTTGTGCAGGATGACAGCACCGGCCATCACCGGCCCCGCCAGCGGGCCGCGCCCCACCTCATCGATGCCTGCGATCAGGTGGTAGCCCTGCCCGTTGAGCCTGCTCTCCTCCGCCAGAGTCGGTATGTGGCTCATACCCCATTCAACCTCAGTCCCGATTCTGCGGGGCATGGTAGCACAGGGGTACAGGCGCGTCAATACTGGACTCCCTGTTCCCCGCCGCCTCTCGCTTACGTTTCACGTACGAATGAAATCGGCCAAATAGGTGAAACCGCCACTCGAATGACATCCTCCCCGCCGCAAGCGGCGGGGTATCGGACCCTAAAAGAGAATGAAGATCATCGGACTCGGTGCGCTGGCCGGCAGATATGACCGGGCGCTGCGCTACGCGTTCGGCCTGCCTATCTCTACCGCCGTCGTGGGGATGGAGAGCATGGAGCAGTTGAAGAAGAACCTCGCCGTGGCGGAGCACTACAAGCCACTCACCAACGGCGAGCGCCTGCAGCTCTTCAAGGAAGTACTGCCCATGGTGGAGCCCCAGACCGTCCCATGGAAGGCCGAGGACTGGGACGATCCCGTGGACTGGAAGCGCAGGTAACAGACCCCCTATTGCTGACCGAACGTGCCGGGCCCGCCGGGCGGACCGGACGGATGTCTCTCCTGGGCCTTGAGGCGCTCACGAATAAACCGCGCGATGTTCTCCGGAGCGCTGGCGGTGGGGAAGACCTCGGACACGCCCAGTGCCTTGAGTTCGCCAACGTCGGTCTTAGGTATGGTTCCGCCTACCAGCACCATGATATCCGCCATGCCCGCCTCCGCGAGCCTGGCCATGACCTTCCGCACCAGGCCCAGGTGGGCGCCGGAAAGTATGCTCAGCCCGATTACATCCACGTCCTCCTGCAAAGCAGCAGCCACTATCTGCTCCGGGGTCTGTTGCAGGCCCGTGTAAATCACCTCCATCCCGGCGTCTCGGAGCGCCCTGGCCACGTACTTGGCCCCCAGGTCGTGACCGTCCAGGCCGGGCTTGGCTATGAGTACCCTTATTCTTTCGCTCATATCCTACACTACCACCGTCTCTTTGTACGACCCCCAGACGCCCTTCAGCGTGCGGGTAATCTCGCCGATTGAGGCATATGCTTTGGCAGCCTCCACCAGGCAGGGCATCAGGTTCTGCCTGCCTTCGGCTTCCTCGCGAAGTCTGCCCAGACATTTCTGGACTGCCGCGTTGTCCCTTTCCGCCTTGACCCTCTTGAGACCGGCGACGTGGCCTGCCACTGCTTCGGCGTCCGGGCGATGAAGGACTATCCGAGACTCTACGTCTTCAGCCTTCTCCAGGCGGTACTTGTTCTTCCTGACCACCACCCTCTCTCCGGATGCTATCCGCTGCTGCTCGCGCGTGAAATACTCCAGTATGTCGCGCTGCATGAAGCCATCGGTTATAGCTTTGATGGCGCCACCCCGCTCCTCCACATCGTTCATCTTCTTGACTATCGCCTCTTCGATGCGGTTGGTGAGCCACTCGATGTAGTACGAGCCTCCCAGGGGGTCGACTGTCTTGGTGATGTTGGTCTCCTCGGCGAGTATCTGCTGGGTGCCCAGGGCCAGGCTCTGGCTCTTCTCCGTGGGGATGGCATAGGCCTCGTCGAATCCGGGGTGAGGCATTGCCTGAGCGCCACCCAGGGCGCTGGCCAGAGCGCCGATGGCAGCCCTCACCAGGTTAAGCTCAGGCTCCTCCGAGTAGAGCCAGAGGGGATTGTGATAGCCAGTGAACTTGAACGCCATGCTGGCCGATTTCTTGGCCTGATACTTCTCCTTCATGATCCTGGCCCACAACCTCCTGGCTGCTCGCCACTTGGCTGCCTCTTCCAGAAGATGAGTAGTGGAACAGCCGAAGAAGCTGAATTTGCCGGCGACGTCATCTATGTCCAGCCCTCTCTTCAACGTCTCATCTATGAGGCAGGTGGCATTGCAGAAAACGAAGGCTATCTCCTGCACCATGCTGGCTCCGCCCTCCGCCATGTTCACCGCCTTCATATTGACCGGGAAGAAGCGAGGCATGCTCCTGGTACAGTGCTCGATGAGGTCGGTAGCGAGCCGGACGCCATGTTTCAGAGGGAAGACGGTGGTCCCTTTGGAGACAGCAGTAGAAAGGGGGTCGTTGGAGATCGAACCCCAGAGTCTGTCTGGTGGAATGCCGCGCTTGTCCGCGGTAGCGATATGGAAAGCAACAATGATCGCTGCCAGGGTCTCCATGTTGCTGTTGAACTGCACGCCCTCCATTGGCAGGTCCGCCCAGAGCGCCTCCCAATCTCCGATGGTATCAATCGGGATTCCCAGCCGCCCCACCTCATCTTCGGCCAGGACATCGTCGGAGTCTATCCCAAGGTGAGTGGGCAAGTCGTAGACGATATTGAAGCTGGACTGCCCTGCCCTAAAGAGGTACTTCCATCTCTCGTTGGTCTTCTCAGGCGTATCGAAACCGGTGAACAGGGCATAGCGCCAGGGCTTGCGGCGTGACATCTCGGGATAGGGGCCTCGGGTGAAAGGGAACTGGCCCGGGAAACCTATGTCCCGAAGGTAGTCAACTCCGGCTATGTCATCGGGGGTGTAGAGGGCTTCCACTTCCAGGCCCAGATCATTGATGACAGGCGGGCCCTTGTCCACCCCTGATTCCCTGGCCCAGCGCCCCTTTTCTCTGCTTATCTCATCGATTTCATCGTGTCTCTCCGTCATGGGACAACCCTCCTGAATCGATCGGATGCCAGCATCCCTGTAGCAGCCTGGCCAACACCGCCCGTGATGCCGCCGAAAGGAATTCTACCACACAATGGAAGGACACCGTCAACAAGCGCCAGAGAATCGCGTCGGCCGACGATGGCTCGTCTGAACGGTGAGACCACGATCCGTGGATTCGTACCCACGGCTGAAGCCGTGGGCATGGTAAATCAGTCCGCCTCAGGCGGATGCCCCAGGCTTCCAGCCTGGGGTACGGGAA
>JAUSJJ010000083.1 GCA_030647705.1 Dehalococcoidia bacterium | reverse complement strand
GCAAGGTGAGACTGGACACGGGAGAGGTGCTGCAGCAACACGGTCTGGCCGCCGATCTCTTCGGTGAAGGCATTGCGGTCTATGGAGACAACAGAGACAGGATCGTGCAGTTGACCTGGCGGAACCACACTGGCTTCGTGTACGACAAGAACACCTTCCAGTCACTGCGGACGTTCAGCTACCCCACCGAGGGCTGGGGCATCACCTACGACGGCAGGCGCCTGATCATGAGCGACGGCACGGCGACGCTGCGCTTCCTGGACCCCGATACCCTGGCTGAAACCGGCAGCGTCCAGGTATACGACGGCAATGGGCCGGTGGCCATGCTGAACGAACTCGAATACGTGGAAGGGACGATCTATGCCAACGTCTGGCTGACTGACCGTATAGTCATGATTTCGCCGGACACGGGCGCGGTGGTGGGACGGATCGATCTGAAGGGACTTGTAGACTCGCTGGGGACGGCCAACCATGATGTTCTGAACGGCATCGCCTACGACCCGGCGGGCAAACGCCTGTTTGTCACGGGCAAGCTCTGGCCAAAGCTGTTCGAGATCAAGCTCGTCCTGCAGAAATAGCGCCTGAAAGGCGTAGAGGCGTCTTGGGGCGCCCCATCGATGCGCCCTTCTTACGCAGAACAGAGAGAAGCGGCAAGGCTTCGAGAGGCGAACCTGCCATCGTGATGGCGAGACCGCACCGGCGTGAGGGAGCAGCAGCGAGGGTTCAGGTCAGAACCTGAAGTGCACGAAAATCCTTCCGAAGTTCTTGTCGTCCTTCTCCAGCCGGTGATAGAGCTTCCGTATCTCAGACTGGCCCAGGAATCGCAAGACACGCTTCTTCAACTGCCCCGACCCTTTGCCGGGGATGATCTCCACCAGAGCAACCCTCTTCTCTCTGGCTTCGACGATAACGCGGTTCAGCTCCGCGTCGATCTCCCGACCTGAATTGAAAATGTCGTGCAGGTCCAACACTATCTTCGCCATGGAACCATATCCTTGAGCTTACCCCGGACGCTTGCTCGCGGGCGCCAATGGCGCCCGTCCACCTGCTGAAGAGTATCCCAGAAGAAGCCCGGTTGCCCGAAGCCAGCCTTCAGGCGGGATGCCTATGGCAGGGGTGTAGGCTTAGCGCGCGCCGGCGCCGGCCCTTACGAGAGGCGACCGGATCGGACGATAGCCGCCAAACCGGGGACTCGCCGCCGCCGGTCTCCCCACTGGTCGGCCAAAGCGGCCGCGTTCCCCTTCGGGCGCAGGCTGAGAATAGTCGAAGCCCGGCAGGGTTCGCAGCTCCAATTTGCAGTTCAGCACACGTTCGAGGTCACGCACCATGCCCGTGTCCTCGCCGGTCACCAGGGTCAACGCGTCGCCGTGATTCCCGATCCGCCCGGTGCGCCCGATGCGGTGGATATAGGCATCAACGTCATCGGGCATATCGTAGTTGACCACGTGCGAAATCCGCGAGATGTCGATCCCACGAGCCGCGATGTCGGTCGCCACCAGGACCTTGTACGTGCCCGCCCTGAAACCGTCGAGGGCGGCCTGGCGCCTGGGCTGACTCAAGTCGCCCTGGATGGAGGTTGCCCTGAAGCCCGCTTTCTGCAGACGCAGAGCAACGCTCTCGGTGCGATGCTTGGTGCGCGTGAAGACAAGCACGGACTCGGTCTTGGTCTTGGACAGAAGCTCGATCAGCAAAGAGGTCTTGAGATGCGGCTTGACCTGGTAGAGAGCGTGTGAGACCGTCTCCGCGGGCGCTGTGCGGCCGACTTGCACCGTGACCGGGTCGTGCAGGATGTCCTTTGTCAGGCGACGGATGTCCTCGGGCATGGTAGCCGAGAAAAGCAGCGTCTGCCGTCTTTGCATTATGCATTGCAGAATGCTGCGGATGGCAGGTTGGAATCCCATGTCAAACATCCGGTCGGCCTCGTCGATAACGAGGACTTCCAGGTGCGACAAATCGACCGTGCCTCTCCAAAGGTGGTCGAGCAGGCGGCCGGGACAGGCCACCACCACCTCAATGCCGCCGCGCAACCGTCGTATCTGCTGGTCCATGCTCACCCCGCCGTACACGGAAATGCTGCGCAGGCCGGTCTGCCTCCCTAGTTCGCAGAAAGTCTCATTTGTCTGCTCGGCCAGTTCGCGCGTGGGCGAGATGATAGCCGCACGGACAACGCCACGCGGCCCCTGAAGCAAACGGTGCGAAATGGGCAGGGCAAAAGCCGCAGTCTTGCCGGTCCCGGTCTGCGCGAGGCCGATTACGTCGCGGCCCTGCATGATTGGGGGTATCGATTGAACCTGGATCGGCGTGGGCTCCTCATAGCCCAGCGCCCGAACGCCGGCCATGATGGTAGGATGGAAGCTAAAGGTCTCGAAATTCAACGGATGACTCCTTCTCTATTTAATAGTCCAGTTAGAGTTTGGGTCATCCGTTACTTGAGTGAATGCGGCGGTCGTGAGGATTCAAAGAAGTACTTAATAACCTAAACATAACTAACTTGTTATTATATACCTAGTCCAGTCCATTTGCAAACTGCGGACCAGCCAGGCATCCTCCAGGCATGACGTCACTTCTCAGTCCCCCTCTCCGCCCGAGCGTGAGCAGGCTGTCATCGCCCCAGTGCTGAGAAGGCGGCATCGAGAGACTACCTGCCTATTGACAAGCGCCCATGGCAGAGCTTAACATTATTCGAACTGGACCCAGGAGCTTTACATGGTGGGGCGGTAGCTGTATTTTTTGGGCAGTATCCGGGCGACACCCAGGATGCCTGGTGGGCTGCGAAACCAAGCCGCCGCGTGAGTAGAAAGGTCAGTCCCTCCCATGCTTATCCACGCTCATTTTCGGGTCCCCGCAACGTTCGGGCCGGGAAGCCACCCTCTCAAACCGATGGTGCGGCTGCTCCTGGGTACGCTTCTATCGTTAGTTACCTTTGTCATCGCATTGGCGCTGGCCCTGTCTGTCAGCGCAGCGCCCCTTGAAGACGTGCCCCAAACGATCGTGCAACCTGATGGGGAAGAGTTGCACGTCTTTGCCACTGGAGATGAGTTCTACCATTGGTTGCATGACCAGAACGGCTATGTCATCGTCCAAAATGCTGAGACCGGTTTCTTCGTCTACGCCATCGAAAAGGCCGGCGATATTGTCCCGTCCCAATACGTCGCAGGCAAGGTAGACCCGGGCCAAGTGGGGCTGAAGCCGAACATCAGGCCCTCGCCGGAAGTCTACCAACAGCGGAGGTCGGCGCTCAGGCCGGCTGCT
>JAUSJJ010000166.1 GCA_030647705.1 Dehalococcoidia bacterium | reverse complement strand
GTGACCGTGTCGCCGGGGTCGTTGGGACGCTGAAACTCGGGGTAGAGATACAGGGGCACGTCTGTTTGTGCCTCTCGGCTGCTGGCGATGACAAGGAGCCTCGGCGCCTTATCGTAGAAGTATGGCATGTGCCCCAGGCTCTGCTCGATGGTGGTGAACTCCAGGGGATATTGCGCTGTGACGGGCGTCGCGGTGGGCGAGGGCGCGGGGCAAGCCGTGGCAAAGGCTGCAGCAAGAGCCAGTAGACAGGTCCAGACCAGGCCGAGTCGGTTCAAATGTGCACCTCGCGCTCAGGACATGGCCGCTAAACCCAACTATAGGCTACCACGGTTCCTTTGGCCACGTCAATAGACCGGGCGGCGGGTCTCTCACCATTCAACGTTCGCCTCGCTTGTGCTATAATAAATAGACGCCCAGTGAATCATCAGTGGCCAGATTTGAATAGGAACAGGTATGCAGGACATCAGAAACATAGCTATCATTGCTCATGTTGACCATGGCAAGACCACCCTGGTGGACGCCATGCTTAAGCAGAGCCATATCTTCCGTGAGAACCAGCAGGTGGTCGAGTGCATCATGGACAGCAACGAGCTGGAGCGCGAGCGGGGCATCACCATCCTGGCCAAGAACACTGCTATTACCTACAAGGGTGTGAAGATCAATATCATCGACACCCCGGGGCACGCCGACTTCAGTGGCGAGGTAGAGCGTGTGCTCAATATGGCGGACGGCTGTCTTCTGGTCATCGACGCTGTGGATGGCCCCATGCCGCAGACGCGGTTCGTGCTCAAACATGCGCTGGAGAAGCACCTCAAGCCCATCGTGGTGGTGAATAAGATAGACCGTCCCACGGCCCGTCCGGAGGTAGTGGTCAGCATGGTGCAGGACCTGTTCCTGGAGCTGGCGACCGACTCCGACCAACTGGACTTTACCATTCTTTACAGCGATGCCAAGGCTGGTTACGCGCTGATTGACCCGAAAGACCCGCCAAAGAGCATGGAGCCTCTCTTCGAGGCGATCGTGAAGCATATTCCACCGCCAAATGGAGATGTGAACGGCGGTCTGCAGATCCTGGTGGCGGCCCTTCTCTATGACAACCATCTCGGCCAGATAGTAATCGGGCGTATCGCCAGGGGCAGGGTGGCGGTAGGGCAACAGATTGCCCGAATAGACAGGGACGGCAAGATAACTCAGCACAAAGTCACCAGGCTCTTCGTATTCGAAGGTCTGGCCCGCAAGGAAGTTCCCGGGGCAGAAGCCGGGGAGATCATCGCCCTGGCCGGCCTGGAAGAGGCGGCCATCAGCGATACCATAGCCTCTGTTGAGCAGCCCGAGATGCTGCCGCCCATCGATATCGGCGAACCTACCGTCCAGATGACCTTTGGCGTGAACACCTCGCCATTAGCCGGACAGGATGGCTACTACGTGACCTCGCGGCAGATCCGCGACCGGTTGTGGGCCGAGCTGAAGACGAACGTCAGTCTGCGTGTGCAGGAGACGGACAGCGCCGAGGTCTTCCTGGTCTCGGGGCGGGGTGAGCTTCACCTGGCCATTCTCATTGAAACCATGCGCCGACAAGGCTATGAGCTTCAGGTCTCCAAGCCGGAGGCCATAATCAAGGTGGTGAACGGGCGGAAGATGGAGCCCTACGAGATGCTGGTCCTGGATGTTGGTGACTACTGCATCGGCGTGCTCAGTGAGAACCTCGCATCACGTCTGGCTGTGATGACTGACATGCGCAGCGACGGTGAGGGGCATGTCCGTCTGGAGTACAAGATCCCTACCCGTGGGCTCATCGGCTTCCGCAGCACCTTCCTGAAGGTGTCCCGAGGCAACGGGGTGATGAACACTGTATTCATGGGCTACGAGCCGCTTCGGGGAGAGTTGAAACGTACCCGGACCGGGGCGCTGGTGGCCGCCGAAGCAGGCATGGCGCTCACCTACGGCCTGAATAACGCACAGCAAAGAGGTATGACGTTTATTGAACCGGGAACTCCGGTCTACGAGGGCATGATCGTTGGGACTCATGCCCGCGACGACGATCTCGTGGTCAACGTATGCAAGGAGAAGAAGCAGACCAATGTCCGCTCTTCGACCTCCGATTTCGCCATCAAGCTGGTGCCGCCGGTGCAGATGAGCCTGGAAGAGGCGCTGGACTTCATCGCCGATGATGAGGTGGTGGAAGTCACGCCCAAGAACATCCGCCTGCGCAAGCGCTTGCTTTCCTTCGAAAACAGGTATCGCATGGGACGGGACAAGGTCCGCGCCGCGGCAGCCGGAAGATAGGTTTTGGCGTTGTCATTCTGAAGGAGTCCGCCTGCGGCGGGCGATCGAAGAATCCGTGCCCACTGGACTTCAGGGAACGGGTTCTTCGCACTGCGGCTCAGAATGATACGGGCGGCGTCTCAACCCAATGTACTAACTGCTTGAGCCTCTTGATCTCCCTGGGCAACTGTACCAGGAGGTCGCTGGCAACCACTCCGGCATCACCTATCTCAGCGGTCAAAGCTACGGCCGCTGCGCCATGCAAGTAGACGGCGCACGCTGCTGCCTCAAACGGAGATATCCCCTGGGCCAGAAGCCCGCCTACCGCTCCGGCCAGCACGTCACCAGTCCCTGCGGATGCGAGCGCCGGGTTTGCCACAGTGCTGACCATGGCCCGGCCGTCCGGGCCGGCTATCACCGTATGAGCGCCTTTGAGCACGACAACCTTATTCAAGGTACCGGCGGCACGAAGAGCTACTGCCAGCCGGTTCTCCTGGACCTCCTCGACCGGGATACCGAGCAGTCTCGACATCTCGCCTGGGTGTGGGGTCAGGATGGCGTCGCCGGGCAGCTTCTTCCATATGGCCGGTGTGCCGGAGAGGTTATTGAGGGCGTCGGCGTCCAGTACCAGCTTGCACCTGCCAGGCGCTGACGAAACCGCGTCTCGGACGAACTGAGCCGTTTCAGGGTGCTGCCCCAGGCCGCAACCCATCACTAGAACGTCGTAGCTTGAAAGATGGTCTGTGAGGCGCGAAGCCTCGCCGGAGACGATGCCCGGTCCTGCTTCATCCAGCGGCAGATAGGTGGTTTCGGTCAGCTTGGCTGCCAGGATGGGCTGCAGGCTTCCCGCAGTGGCCAGGGTCACTAGGCCCGCGCCGACCCTGGCGGCGGCAGCGCACGCCAGATAGGCTGCCCCGATGTAGTTGATGGAGCCGGCAGCTATTATCACCTTGCCGAATGCGCCTTTGTTGGCGTTGCGGGGACGTGGGGGGAGCAGCGCTCTAACCCATTCGGCGGTGAGCACTTCGGTGAGGATGTCATTGGCCAGGAGAGCCGGGATTCCGATGTCGACGACAACCAGCCTGCCCACGTAGTCGGAGCCGGGGAAGGCGAACAGGCCGAGCTTGGGATAAGCGAGTGTTATGGTCACGTCCGCCCTGACGCAGGCCGGGTCAACCGATCCGGTGTCCGGATCGAGTCCGGAAGGGAGGTCCAGCGCCACGATGATCATCTTGGGACGGCTGCGCCGGGTCTTCCATACCCTGCTCAAGATCGCTGCAGCGGCTCCGGCCAGCGGCCTCTTCTTCCCGGTGCCGAAGAGGGCGTCGATGACAATGTCTGAGGAGGCCAGAAGATGGTCGAGCGCAGTCAGGCTGGGATCGGCTGAGGCCTCGTAGACGGGTATGCTGCGGTCGATGGCTTTCTTGTAGTTGGCATCATCGGCGGAACGCGGTGACAGCAGGTAGATGCTGACCTGCGCCCCTGCTTCGTCGAGGTGTCGCGCCGCCACCAGGCCGTCGCCGCCATTGTTGCCGGGTCCGACCAGCATCAGGATGCGGCTGCCTGCCACTTTGCCGAGTATCTGCCCAACTTCACGAGCCACCTGCCGCCCTGCGTTTGCCATCAGCATCTGAGAGGAAACGCCCTGCTCGGTTGCTCGTTTCTCCAGAGTCTGCATTTGCTCGGTCGTCACTATCTTCATGAACAGCCTCCGACGAAAGAAGCTGCCGCGTAGTCGCGGCAGTGGGAGAGACTGATAGCGAGGTTGGTCAGACCCAGCCGGCGGGACCGGGACAGCGCCCGGCCGCGTAGGACAACGTGAGGCTGCTTCCTGGGGCCGGAGACGATCTCGATGTCCTTGAAGGCTATCCTGCCGATGCCGGTGCCCAGCGCTTTGGCCACGGCCTCTTTGGCGGCGAAACGTGCGGCCAGCGAGCGAGACCGGCCCCGGCAGTAGCCAAGTTCCTTCTCGGTATAGACGCGTTGCAGAAAGCGGTCGCCCCATCGGGAGACGGCCTCCTCGATGCGACAGACCTCGATGATATCCAGTCCTACGTACTGCACGGGGTTCATTCCTCGCCTACAGTATAACATACCAGGCGTGGCGGGCAAGACTTGAGCCGAAGGTAGCATTGACGGATGTCCGGGATGGCGGTTACAATACTCACTGCGGCGTGACTGGTCTTCTCCGGCGGGTTTGGCCGCGAAGCGGCCTTTCCTATAGCTAACTTGCCTCGGAACCTACTTGACTGCGGAAAAGTTGAGGGTATAATGTTGGATAAGCCGCAGCAGTATGTGAAATGCGCGTAATTGCAGGTGCAGCGAAGGGGCATCGCATAAAAGCTCCGCGCGGTTCTAGCGTTCGTCCGACCTCCGACATGGTTCGGGGGGCGATTTTCTCCATGCTGGAAGCGATGGGAGTCGAATGGGGCCGTGTGCTCGACCTCTACGCCGGCACCGGAGCTATGGGGATAGAGGCGTTGAGCCGGGGCGCGGAATGGCTTGATTCCGTGGAACAGGACTCCCGCAACTGCGCGGTTATCAAGGACAACCTGGAACATACGGGGTTCAGCGAAGAGGCGAAGGTGCATTGCTGCTCCACGGAGAAGGCATTGTCCTTCCTTCAGGAAGGTTACGATCTGGTTTTCGTTGACCCGCCGTACGCCGATCCCGACCTGCCATCGGCGTTACGCAGGCTTTTCAGCTCCAAGGCGCTGACACCACGGTCAACCGTGGTGATCGAGCATTCCAGGCGGAGGGCTTTGGAAGGAAGTTACGGCGGATTTCATTTGACCAGGGAACTGCGTCACGGAGACACCCGGGTATCCGTCTACCGGTTTAGGGAAAGCCAGGAGGGTTAGTTTGGCTACCGTTCTTTATCCAGGCAGCTTCGATCCCGTGACCCATGGTCACCTCGATATCATCACCAGGGCTGCCGCTCTTTTCGATACCGTGGTTATCGGCGTTTATGATGCTCCTCCCAAGCACCTGTTGTTCACTACCGATGAACGTACGAAAATGGTGGAGCATGCGGTAAGTCATCTTTCTAATGTCAAAGTCAGGCCCTACATCGGCCTGACCGTAGAGTTCGCCAGGAAGGTCGGGGCGCAGGCGCTGGTCCGGGGGCTGAGGATGAGTTCGGATTTCGAGCGGGAATTCGAGATGGCCATGATGAACAAGAACCTGGCCCCGGACGTTGAGCTGGTAAGCTTGATGGCCAGCCTGGAGTATCAGTTTCTAAGCTCCAGCCTGGTGAAAGAGGTCTTCTCACTGGGTGGCTACATCGACAACCTGGTCCCTAAGCACGTGGCCGACGCCATGAAGAAGAAGCTTAGAGGGGTTAAAGAGATAGGCTCGCTGGAGAAGCGGTCGGCGCAGGAGACGCTCAAGGAGCGAGAGAAACTGATCAACCAGTCCGCACGGGGGGCCGCGCGAAAGAAAGACTAGTCCGCCTGAGGCGGACGGTTTACCGCCCACATAATGTCCAAAGCGAAAGGGAAGGAGGGCCTTGTCCTATGGAGATGCTCGAGTACATAGACAAGATCGAGACCTTGGTGACGT
This sequence comes from Dehalococcoidia bacterium, assembly GCA_030647705.1. Taxonomy (GTDB): domain Bacteria; phylum Chloroflexota; class Dehalococcoidia; order JAUSJJ01; family JAUSJJ01; genus JAUSJJ01. The sequence goes on along the minus strand of JAUSJJ010000166.1, from coordinate 4,310 downwards.
CAGCAAAGAAGCTCCCCGGCTTGGGGGTAATGGTGGACGAGCGACAGCTCCGGGATACGGTGCAGAAGCTGCGCCAGGCGGTCCCCGCCGATACCAGACGGGCACAGCAGATCATAGCTGAGCGCGAAGAACTCATCAATCAGGGCGCCAGGGAAGCCAAGCGCATTACTGCTGCCGCGGAGGAAGAGTACAAGGCCAAGATCAAGGACAGCGCCGTGGTCAAGGCCTCCGACAGGAGAGCCCAGGAGATACTCGCGGAGGCAGACGAGCGTGCTCGCGCGGCACTCAATGATGCTGAGCGTGAGGCGATTGCCAGGCGTAACGAGGCCAACCAGTATACGCTGGAAGTGCTGCGTACGCTCGATGCTCAGCTCGCGGGCCTCATCGCCAGCGTCCGCAAGGGGATCTCTCTCCTGGAGCGCGATACCGGGGCTACCAGCAGATTCTAGGCTGGTCGTCAAGCAGGAGCGCGGCATCGGTGTCACCGACGGTTGAGATTGCTTTGCGCTCTCGATTCCCGTTGTTGTGCGCCGGCGGGGTGAAGTGTGCTCTGTTGGCCTGCGTCCGACGGTTGGATAGCGTGGTCACGATGTGATGAAATATATAATAGGAGGTAGTTTATGGCCTATAAGATTACTGAAGAGTGTATTAGCTGTGGCGCATGCGAGCCTGAGTGCGACGTCAACCAGGCGATCCGTGAGGGCGACAGCATGTACGTGATCGACGCTGCCAAGTGCACCGAGTGCGTGGGTAACTACGAAACGCCGAAGTGCGTTGAGGTTTGTCCGGTTGATTGCTGCGTGCCAGATCCCGCGAACAAGGAGACCAAGGAGCAACTGCTGGCGAAGTGGAAGAAGCTCCATCCGGGGCAGACTCCTAAGTGAGTTGACGTTCTCGCTACGAGCGAGTGCAAAACGAAAGCCAGAAGGTAGGGACACCACCTTCTGGCTTTCGTTTTGTATTCCCATGTCGTGGCCGCATTTCCCACGTGTGAAGCCTGCCCGCTCTCGTTGGAGAAGCTCACTCTACGACCAAAGGACGTGGTATAATCTGGGCAAATACCTGTGATGGATGCGGCGAAGATGTCCCCTGAAAAACCGGTGCTCTTGCTGTTCGATGGCAACGCTATTGTCCATCGGGCGTTCCATGCGCTGCCTCCGCTCACCGTAAGCAAGACCGGGGAGATAGTGGGGGCGGTGTATGGCTTCGCCTCCACACTGCTGAAGGTGCAGCGTGAGCTCAAGCCCACGCACTGGGCAGTAGCTTTCGACTACCCCGCGCCCACCTTCAGGCGTATCCAGTTCGAGGAGTACAAGGCACATCGTCCCAAGGCGCCCGATGAGCTGGTAGCCCAGTTTCATCGCGTGAGAGAGCTGGTGGCGGCCTTCAGCATCCCCGTATTCGAGCTTCAGGGATATGAGGCTGATGACGTGATAGGCACGCTTTGCCGGCAGGCGACCGACTTGGACGTGGACACCCTCATTGTCAGCGGTGACATGGACACCATGCAACTCGTCTCGCCGCGGGTCAAGGTGGTCATTCCCAAGCCGGGCAGGGCCTTCAGCGAGACCGTGCTCTACGATGAGGGGCTGGTACGTGAGCGCTACGGCGTGAGCCCCCGGCAGATGGCTGACCTCAAGGCGCTGGCCGGGGATGCTTCTGACAACATTCCGGGAGTGCGCGGCATTGGCGAGAAGACTGCCTCCAGGCTTGTCCAGCAGTTTGGCAGCATCGAGGGCATCTACTCCCATTTGGAGGAGGTGACGCCTGAGCGGGTGCGTGAACTGCTCAGGTCCGGCCAGGAGATCGCGCTCAAGAGCAAGGAATTGACCACAATCGTCCTCGATGTGCCGATAACGCTGGAAATGGCTGCGTGCCAGGTCAGCCACTATGACCGCGCGCGAGTGGTTGCGCTGTTCCGTGAGCTGGAGTTCAGCACTTTGCTTTCCAAGCTGCCCGAACAGGAAGCTCCAGCCGGCGCTGCAGAACGCCCCGCCCCTACGATGTTCGAACTCGGCGAGGCTGCGGTGAGCGTTTCGCGGGTTCAAGGGGACTATCAGGTGGTCAACACCACCGATAGCCTGGACAGGCTGGTCGCGGAGCTGGGGGCGGCCCCTGTCTTTGCGCTCAACGTTGTGGCGACTGAGAAGAGCCCGCGGCAGGCTGAGCTGGTGGGCATCGCTTTTTCGACCTCTGCCAACAAAGCGCACTATGTGCCGCTGGGACACCGGAATGTGACGTTGGGGGACGATAATGGCCAGTTGCCGGTCTCGATTGTGCTTGACAAGCTGAGAGCGGTCCTGGCAAGCGGTACAGGTCGAAAAGTCGCACACGATGCCAAGTCCGACATGACTGTGCTGGCCCGGCATGGGGTGGTTCTGGATGGATTGACCTTCGACACCATGATTGCGGCCCACTTACTGGGTGAGAAGGCCCTGGGCCTGAAGCCACTGGCTTTCGGGCATCTTGGCTTTGAGGCGCCTTCGTTGGCCGATGTCGTGGGGACGAAAGCCAGGAAGACGTCGATCGCAGACCTGCCCATTCCGCAGGCGATGGTCTATGCTTGTGTCAACGTGGACATCACAAACAGGCTTGCCGACAAGCTGGGGATCGAGCTCGGGAGCCGCAGTCTGGGCAAGCTGTTCCACGACGTCGAAATGCCGCTGATTCCACTCCTCTTCCGTATGGAACAGGCCGGGGTGGCGCTGGATACGGCCCTGCTCGGGGAGCTGTCTCAACGGCTGCGAGAGCGTCTCTCCAGGCTTGAGCTGGACATCTACAATGCTATCGGCCACATGTTCAATGTGAACTCATCGCAGCAGCTTTCGGGAGTGCTTTTCGACGAGCTGGGTTTGCCCAAGCCCCGTAAGACCAAAGGCGGTTATTCTACCGAGGCGGCCATCCTGGAAGGGTTGCGCGACGCCCATCCGGTGATACCGCTCATGCTGGAATACCGCCAGGCCTCCAAGCTGAAGTCGACCTACATCGACGCCCTGCCTGCGCTTATCGATCCCCGCACGGGAAGGGTGCACACCACCTTCAACCAGACCGGCACCGTCACCGGGCGCCTGTCCTCGAGCGACCCCAACCTGCAGAACATCCCCATCCGCTCCGAGGAGGGCAAACAGGTGCGCCGGGCGTTCATCGCGGGCCAGGAAGCCTGGCGCCTGGTGTCTGCCGATTACTCCCAGATAGACCTCAGGGTGCTGGCACATCTGTCCCAGGACCCGCGCCTGGTCGCTGCCTTCTCCGCGGACGAGGACGTTCATGCGGCTACTGCTTCAGAGATATTCGGGGTATCCCGTGCGGACGTGACGTCCGAGATGCGAAGGGTGGCGAAAACTGTGAACTTCGGTGTGATCTACGGCATGAGCGAGTTCGGACTGGCCCAGGGCACCGACCTCTCCAGACAAGAAGCGGCCCAGTTCATCAGTGCCTATTTCGAGAAGTACAGCGGCGTTAAGAAGTACCTCACCGAGACCAAGCAGAAGGCAGCGGCTGAGGGATACGTGGAGACGCTGTTGGGCAGGAGGCGCTACATTCCCGAGATAAAGGCCGGCAACCCCCAGATCAGGATGGCGGCGGAGCGCATGGCGATCAATATGCCCGTCCAGGGCACTTCGGCGGATGTCATCAAGGTGGCCATGATAGAGCTCCAGCGGCGGATGGACCAGCGCGGGCTTCAGAGCAGGATGCTGCTCCAGGTGCACGACGAGCTTATCTTCGAGACGCCCGAGGTTGAGCTGGAGGAGATGAAGGCGCTGGCTCTGGAGGTGATGCCGGGCGCCTTGCCTTTGAGCGTCCCTCTCAAAGTCAGCGTGAATGTGGGGAAAAACTGGGGGGAAATGGAGTAGATGCCTGAGCTTCCCGAAGTCGAAACCATCAGGAACGAGCTTGCCCCGCGAGTTGCCGGGCGGAAGGTGATACGTGTGGAGGTGCTTTCTCCCAGCACCATCAGCCACCCGTCGCCGCTTGGGTTCTCGCAGGGACTGCAGGGCAAGGCCATACAGGGCTTGGAACGGAGAGGGAAGTATCTCATCTTCAGGCTTTCCAGCGGTGAGAGTATGATCGCTCATCTGAGGATGACCGGCGCTCTCCTGATGAATCCGCCGGAGTCCAGCCCGTATGCCAGGGCCGTGTTCTACTTCGACAACGGAGACAGGCTCGTCTTTCTCGACCGTCGCAAGCTGGGGAAGCTGTGGCTGGTGGCGGAGCCATCGCAGGTTGTGGGGAAGCTGGGGCCGGAGCCGCTATCTGCCGATTTCACTGTGGACGTCCTGGCGGACCGGCTCAAGAAACGTTCGGCGTCC
>JAUSJJ010000073.1 GCA_030647705.1 Dehalococcoidia bacterium | reverse complement strand
CGATGAAGAGGCGGAGGTGGCCTGCATCGGCCAGGCCGGCGAGAACCTGGTGCGGTTCGCCTCTATCATGGTCGGCGGCCACCGCGCCGGCGGCAGGGGAGGTGGGGGCTGCGTCTTTGGCTCCAAGAATCTGAAGGCCATAGCCGCCCGTGGAACACAGGGCCTTCCGGTACGTGACCCGGGCGGGCTGTTTGACGCAATCAGGGAGTTCAGAAAGTATAAGGAAAGAGACCCCGGCTCAGCGTTCCACAAAAGATACGGCACCCTCGCCAACATAAGGGACTTGCACCTGGTAGGCTTTCTGGCCTACCGGAACCACCAGGGCCACCTGGTCCCGGCGGACCAGATCGACCGGACAGACCATAACTGGTATGCCAACAACATCGGAGTACGCGCGGAAGCCTGTTCCGCCGGCTGCGCGTATGCTTGTGGCGGCTGGTATCACCTCAAGGGAAACGAAAGCGCAGGCGCCCGAAGACACGCCGGTGAGTGGGGGCCCAAGCCGGAATTCGGCTCGGTGAACCCCTTTGCCAACGCCTGCGATATGCCGGACCTCCCGGAGGTCTGCCACGTCAACAAAATGTGCAATGACTACGGCATGGACGTCATGGAAACCGCCATGGGCATCGCGTTCCTGATGGAACTGTGGGACCGTGGGATCATCACCGGGCAGGACACCTTCAGATGGACAGGAGAAACCATCTCTCTGGAATGGGGAAACCAGGAGGCCGTGGAGCGGATCATCGAGGCCGTTGCCCTGCACAAGAACGAACTGGGCGACCTGCTTTCGGGCGGGGTATACAAAGCGGCCATGAAGATCGAGGACATCAAGAACGTTCCCGCACTCAAGTACGCTTTGTACGGCAAAGGCGGCGCTACTCACGAAGCCCAGGGCAGGCTCCCGAGCTCCGGACTGTACATGGCCGTCGCCACCGTCGGCGCTCATCATACGAAGGGAATGGGTATAAGCGCTGCTGTCTCGGAGAAGTACCTGGGCACAACCGACGGCGGAAGGCCGGACGGGTCAATGTGGCAGGGTGAGCCCACTAAGGAGCAAAGCGCCGTGTGTTCGTCGAAGGGCGCCGGTCACGCCCTCAGCGAGTACTTCGCGGCCATCGTCAACTCACTGGGCGTATGCCTGTTCCTGGGCGCACACAGGACTCTGCGGGAAGTCCCCCCGGAAGTGCTGAGCAAGGCCCTTCTCGCGGTGACCGGCGCCCAGATGACTCCTGGGGAGATGGTGACCGCGGGAGAAAGGGTGGTCAACCTCCAGAAGGCCTTCAACAGCAGGCTGGGACTCCGGCGAGAAGACGATACGGCGTGCCACCGATGGATGAATGAACCTCTTCAGGAGGGGCTGGCCAAAGGCGCCAGGCTCGGCGAACTGCTGGAACTGCTCAAAGACGGGTACTATCAGTACCACGGGTGGGGTAGGAAGACATCTTTACAGACCAGACAAAAACTGGAAGAACTGGACATGGCAGACGTTGCCACGGTTTTGGCTAAGGAGGGGGCGCTGGCCGGTGGCGCAGGGGAGGGAGAATAGCACCTCGTTGCCCGAAAGCACCGAAACCCCAATCACGGCCGCGCGTGGAACACTTAGGCACACAACAACGTACCAAGCTTCTCGAGCGTCTCCCTGACTGCTCTCTCTGGCAACCTGCAAACGAACTCAGCCTTCCGCGCTCTCCAGTCGAGGCTCTTCACCTGGTCCGAGAGCACCGCTCCATCGACAGCTAGCTTCGGCGGAATGCTGACCTCAAAAGGATAACCTTTGACATGGCTGGTTATGGGGCATAGAATAGCGAGACCAACTTTATCATTGTACGCCCGAGGCGAAAGCACCAACGCAGGCCGGCGACCCGATTGCTCGTGCCCGGCTTGTGGAGTCAAAGATATCCACACGATGTCGCCACGACCAGGGACATACGCCTTCTCTCTCACCATGTTTCCCTGCCCGTTGCGGAACCCGTGTCCACTTCGTGGTGAATGTTGTCCTCCGTGACCCGCTTCAACATGCTTTCCAGAGTCACTCGAGCCCCAGTAAGGGGAACTACCACCAGCCTGCCATCTTCCACCAGAACCTCAACCGGAGCATCGCGGTCTAAACTGACTTCCCGGGCGACAGATTTAGGGATACGTAATGCTAGGCTGTTACCCCACTTCGCAACGCGCGTTTTCATCTGCTTGCCTCCCCATTTGTATATACAAAGATGATACAGTAAATCGCCACTGTCGTGCAAGTCAGCAGCAAGGTCAATATCGCCGCCTGCTGCCACACCCCTATCCCCCGCTCGTCATCCGCACGATGTGCAGCTCGTCACCGTCCCTGACCGGCCTGGCCATCTCCACCGGATAGACAGGTTCATTGTTGACATAGATGTGGAGATGGTCACGCAGCTTCCCATCCTGCTCGAACAAGGCTTCCGCCAGTCCGGGGAACTGAGAAACCAGGTCGCCGAGGCACCCGCCCACTGTGCTACCTCTGGTCTCGACCACCTTCCGTCCGTTTGTATGCTCGTACGAAAACGAGGCAACGTTTATCTTGACGCTCATATTCCCCTCGTGGCTGTGCAAAGCCCCGGCTGTTTCCCAGGTTTGCGCGGCCTAGGGCAGCCGGCTGAACCACAACAGCGAGAGCATCCCGGCGATGAGCATGACTGCGGCGCCCGCGCCGGTGAACCACGCCGTGAGTTCGGTCTGTTCCGGTTTGAACACCAGGCGCGTCCCCAGATTCTGATAGATGTTGCTCAAATCGGTCTCGGTTTCCGCCCTGAAGTAGGCGCCGCCTGTCACCTCCGCGACTTTCTTGAGGGTCTCCTCGTCCAGTCGCACGCGCATCGAGTACCCCTGTAAATTCAACACCGACCCTTCAGGGCTGCCCACCCCGACCGTGTAGACGCGCACCCCTCGGCTTGATGCCTGGTCAGCGGCATCCTGCGGCCGCGGGCCGGTGTTGCTGGCGCCATCGCTGAGCAGAATGATTATCGCGGAAGCGTAGGAGCCCTGCGGCATTGGCATCGGCGTGGCTGTCGCCTGCTGAAGCGGGAGTGCATCCCGCGAAAAAGGCGTCGGCGTCGCGCCGGGCTCTTCAAAAATAGCGTCCAGCGACGCCACTATGCCACTCCCGATGGCAGTACGACGTTGCGGCGCCAGGCGGTTGATTGCCGCAAGCAAAGCCTCACGGTCTACGGTCGGGGCCTGAACCAGAGACGCGCCCTCGCTGAAAGAGACCACGCCAATGCGGACGTTCTTCGGTTGACTCTCCAGGAAAGCCCGCGCCGCCGCTTTCGCTGCCTCGATGCGGTTCGGCTTCAAATCGTCCGCTCTCATGCTCCCGGAAACGTCGACGGTGAGGATGACGGTCCCCTGTTGTGATGGCAGCAGGATGGTTGCCACCGGCCGCGCCAGCGCGACGATCATGACCGTCAGCGCCACTAGAAACAGCACGGCGGGAATGTGACGGCGAATTCCCGGCCCGCGCCCGAGCGCTTCTTTGACCAGGGAGAGACTGGCATAGCGCAGCGCATACTTGCGCCGCCTTCGCTGCAATACGATGTAGACAGTGGCGAGCCCGGGCACGAACAGCAGCAGCCATAGCATCTGGACCCAAACGAAAGACATCCCTTCCTCCCCTAACCCCCCATCGTGCCCGATGAAGGCGACGGACGACGGCTAAGTGACCTGGCGAAGGATGCGGGCGCCATCTTCCTTCGCTTGCGGAGCGTGGCAAAGCGCACAATCTCTCGCACCATATCACCTTCAGTGGAAAGCGCCATTGCTTCCACGCCGGCACGGCCGAAGGCAACGTTCATCTCATACTCCCGCCGCCGGGCCGCTTCAACAAACCGCTGGCGGAATCTCCCGTCATGGGTATCCACATAAAGCTGTTCTCCGGTCTCAGCGTCCTCGAATATGACCGGCCCCATGTCTGGCAGTTCGGTCTCACGCGGGTCGTAGAGGCGGATCGCGAGGACCTCATGTCGCTGGGCCAGCACGCCAAGCGGCTTGTACCAGCCCGGCTCGCTGATGAAATCCGAAACGATGAAGACCAGCGACCGCCGCTTGATCGTTCGCAGGGCGGCTTCAAGCAGGACGGTCAGGTTTGTGGGCGGAGCACGTTTTATCTGCGGCTGGGCTACCAGGTCGTGGATGAGACGCAATACCTGCGGCTTGCCGCCTTGCGCGGGGATCAGACGCTCCACCTTGCCGCCAAAGAGAATGGCACCCACACGATTGCCGTGCCTGGTGAGCAGCCGGGCCAGCACAGCCACAAAATCGATTGCCAGATTGCGTTTGAGGGTCTGCGTCGTGCCGAAATCCACCGACGGGCTCAGGTCAAGCAGGAACCACGCAGTCACCTCCCTGTCTTCCACATACTGGCGAACGTACGGCGTCTGCATCCGCGCAGTCACGTTCCAATCGATGTAGCGGACGTCGTCGGTGAGCTGGTATTCCCTCAATTCAGCCAGGTCCAGGCCGAAGCCGTGGAACAGGGTGCGGTAGTCGCCCTGAAGCAGCCCGTCGAGGCGGCGAACGACGGTCCAATCCAGGCGTTGCAGGATTCGCTCAGGATTCTGTACTGACATGGCTTTGCATCGGTTGGGCCGGCACGGGAATCCGCTCCAGAATTCGTTTCAACACAGTCTCGCTTGCGACGCCGTCGGACATCGCTTCGTAGGAAAGCACAAGGCGATGCCGCATGACGTCCATCGCCACATCCGCAACATCTTGCGGCACCGCGTAGCTTCGCCCCCGCATAAATGCCAGAGAGCGCGCGCTCACGATCATGTTGATCGAGGCACGCGGGCTGGCGCCGTACATGATATATTTCGCAACGTCGTTGATGCCGAACTTGTCCGGCTCCCGCGTCGCCGTCGCCAGCCGGACCGCGTACTGGATCAGGGATGGATCGACGTACACCCTCTCCGTCTGGCGACGAAGGTCGATCAGTTGCTCAGTGGTCACCACCGCTTTCACAGGCGTAGGCTGGCCGGTCACCCGCTCAACAATGACGTACTCATCGCTCTCGCTGGGATAGTCCACCAGCACCTTCATCATGAACCGGTCAACCTGCGCTTCCGGCAGGGGGTATGTTCCTTCCGTCTCGATCGGGTTCTGCGTGGCCATCACCAGGAATGGCTCAGGCACTTTGAACGTCTGGCCCCCGATGGTGACCTGGCGTTCCTGCATCACTTCAAGAAGGGCGCTCTGCACCTTGGCCGGCGCGCGGTTGATCTCGTCGGCAAGCAACAGATTGGTGAACACGGGGCCCAGCGATGTGCCGAATTCGCCGGTCTTCTGGTTGTAGATCCGGGTGCCGACGAGATCGGCGGGAACCAGGTCGGGAGTGAACTGTATGCGCTTGAAACTGCCCTGAATCGCTTCTGCCAGCGTCTTGATGGTCAGCGTCTTGGCGAGGCCGGGGACTCCTTCCACGAGCAAGTGCCCCTGAGACAGGATGGCGATCAGCACGCTCTCCAGCAAGTGGTCCTGCCCCACGATGACCTTCTTAACCTCGTAAAGGACCTGCTCCATCAACGGAGCATCTTCGGGTTTCTTGAATGTCTCTTCAATCACTTGACCTTGACCTCCCACCCTCTTCGGTCATGTTCACACCGGTGGCGCTCCCCCGGCGGCGCCCGCAGTTTCAATAGTAACCGCGAAACCTATGCCGATGAACACGTCGTCTTCGGTCGGATTCAGAAGGCCGGTGACTATGCCGACCACTTCGCCATTCCGATCGACCAGTGGGCCGCCCGAGTTGCCGGGGTTGGCCGCTGCATCGAACTGGATCAGGTTCCGCAGCGTTATGTCGCCGTTGATGGGCCTGAAGCTTCGTCTCAAGCCAGAGACGACTCCCGCCGAAAGCGAATCGCTGATCCCAAACGGGTTCCCGACGGCGAAGACCTCATCGCCCACTCGCAGCGTCGCGGAGCTGCCCAGGGTGGCCGGAACCAGGTCATCGGGGATTACGTTCGGACGGAGGACGGCGAGGTCGTTCTGAGGCTGGCTCAGCACAATCGAAGCATCGGACTCGGTGCCATCGGCGAACATCACGCGCACTGTTGACGCATCCCTGACGATGTGAAGGCTGGTCAGGATAGTGCCATCGTCGGCAATCACAACGCCGGCGCCAAGAGCGTTACCCGTCTTGCCCTCCGTAGCCGGAACCAGCGCCTCGACGCGCACCACCGATGGCTGAATGATCCCGTACACTTGAGACGCGTAGGAAGGCCTGGGCGTCGCGGAAGCCAGCGCGCGCCCCACCGCGGCGTTGATGTCCCTCTGCGTCAGTTGTTGCGGCGGCGGCCTGGTCGCCTGGAAAACGAACATTGCAGCAAGGGCGAGCAGGATGCCGGCGACGACCAGCAGGACACTGCGAAAACGGGCCAAGGAAACGCTCGCTCGCTGCCGCAGCGATTGCGCACCGGTCTGGAGCCGGACCGATTCGGGCTGGGGCGGGGCGACGGGGGATGATTTGGGACTGTTCTGCCGCACTACGACGCTCCCGATGTGAGGAACCCACGCCCCCACACAAACCACCTGCCTGTTGTCTGAACGACTCAGCCAACAGAAACCACCATTATATTGTCCAGCTTTCTGAAGCCTATGTCAAATAACTCGGCTCTAATTCCGAAACAGCGGTTTGCGCCCCGCCGCGAAAGTGAGCCTGCTAACAAAGCCTGGTCAAATGTGATGTGTGAATGGAAAGTTTGAAGTGATTCATCATGAGGACGAATCGTATCCGCATTGGTAGCAACTCCGTAGCATACCCCATGCCTTATGGGGCAGGCTTTGTAATGGTATTGTCGTCTAAAGCAACCGCGCCATTACGTGCCAGGGCTCTGCCATTCACTGTTGCGCCATCGGAAATCGTGATAGATGTTAACGCCAGTATGTTTCCCTCCAAGGTAGAGCCTGTTCCAAGAGTCGCTGAACTGCCGACCT
>JAUSJJ010000061.1 GCA_030647705.1 Dehalococcoidia bacterium | reverse complement strand
CTCCGAAAAACCGATGCGGATACGGGCCAGGTGGGGGTTGATCACGCCGGCCTTGTTCAGCGAGCAGACCATCTCGCACATGCGACAGCCATCGCAAAGCTCCCGTACCGCCCGAAACACCTTGGTTCGGGGCCGAGTCTCAATCGCCATGTGTCTCCTCCTGTGCCGGTTTGCCACGTCTCGTCGGGGTGCCTAACAGTATACCAGAAACCGGGCGTTCTGAGAAAGAACGGGAATTCGGAGGCGTTGTGTCATTCTGAACGAGCGACGTGAGTGAAGAATCTCATCGTGCCCGTGAGCTACCGGGCAACGAGATCCTTCGCTAACGCTCAGGATGACACGGGGGTTTGCTTGACTCCCCCATACCTCCGTAGTAAACTGGCCCAAACAGCCATGAACCTGTCAGTACAACTCGCCCCAAGGCACCCCAAAGGCCTGCGCCTGACCAACCCGGTGATGACCGCGTCCGGGACGTTCGGCTATGGCACAGAGTACGCTCAGCTCATGGACATCCAGAAGCTGGGCGCCATCGTGTGCAAGGGTACCACGCTCAAATCCCGGACGGGCAACCTGCAGCCGCGGATCGTCGAGACCACCGCCGGCATGCTCAACTCCATCGGGCTGCAGAACATCGGGGTTGAGGCGCTGGTCGCCGAGAAAGCGCCCATCTGGGCGACCTGGCGTGTGCCCGTCATTGTGAACATCGCCGGTGATACCGTCCAGGATTACGCTGCGCTGGCTGGCAGGCTCGAGGGTATCCCTGGCGTCAGCGGCATAGAGGTCAACGTGAGCTGCCCCAACACGGCCGCAGGCGGCGCGCTTTTCGGCAAGGACCCCAAGGTGGTCGCCGAGGTCACCAGGGCGGTGAAGCGGGCGAGTTCCCTGCCGATCATTGTAAAGCTCACGCCCAATGTCACCGATATCTGCGAGGTCGCTATAGCTGCCGCCGAGGCCGGCGCCGACGCCCTGTCTCTTATCAACACCCTGGCAGGAATGGCCATCGACGCCCGCAAACGGAAACCGGTACTGGGCAACATCAACGGCGGCCTGTCCGGCCCGGCCATCAAACCGGTGGCGCTGCACATGGTCTACCGCGTGGCAAAGGTGGTCAAAGTGCCCATCATCGGCATCGGCGGCATCACGTCCGGCCTGGATGCGATAGAGTTCATCGAAGCCGGCGCCAGCGCGGTGCAGGTGGGCATGGCCAACTTCGTCAACCCCCGGTGCGCCCTGGACGTCCTGGAGGGGATCGAGGAGTTCCTGAAGGAAGAGGGGATCGAGGACGTCAGCCAACTGGTGGGCGCGGCTCTCTAGCCAAGGCGGCCCGAAACCTCCTCTTTCGCCGACCCCGGCGCCAACCCTTCTTGACACCACCGCGCCAAGTGCGTAGAATATATCACGATATATCGGCAACATATCGTGATATGCTCTTGATTGGAGGATGGGATGTTCCACAAGTTCAAAGAAGACGCGCCTTTCTTCGGCAGGGGGGCGGCCAAGTATGTCATTCTGGACCAGTTGAGGGACAAACCCAAGCATGGCTACGAGATCATCAAGAACATCGAGGACAGGTGCCACGGCTTCTATTCGCCCAGCGCCGGTTCCGTGTACCCGACCTTGCAGATGCTGGAGGATCTCGGCTATGCCAGGTCGATTCAGGCCGAGGGCAAACGGGTCTACGAGATAACTGCCGAGGGTCAAGCATATCTCGGGGAAAAGAAGAAGGAAGTAGCCGGCATCCATGAGAAGATCGCCGCTTTCTTCAAGGGAGGCCATCACGGCGAGATGCATGAGTTCGGACACGAGATGCGGGACTTCGTACGTACTATCGCACATGGCATGCACGCGATCAGGGGCGATCCCGAGAAGCTGAAACGGGTCCGTGAGGCGGTGGCCCGAGCCAGAAAAGAGATAGTGGAGATCATAGGGCAGTGAGCTACAAGGCGTTCGCTGTTGGTCCAAACGAGGGCTAGGCCCCCTTCGAAAGGAGAAAGAAGTTGCTCAAATCCCCCTTGCTCCCACTTTTCCAAAGGGGGGAAACGGGAACCTCTCCCTTCGAGAAAGGGAGATTAAGAGGGATTTCAGCAGCTTTCGGAGAAGCCTCTGCCCCACACCGAGTGGTTAGCCCGGGTGCGCCAATGCTAGAATGAGAGAGCAGGGCGGGAAACAGCAATCCTGGAAAGGCATCACACCATGACAGAAAAGAACATCATATCGGTCGAGCACCTGGTCAGGAAGTACGGCAAGTTCACCGCAGTGGACGACATTTCGTTCCAGGTGGGAGCAGGCGAGATCTTCGGCTTCCTGGGGCCGAACGGCGCAGGCAAGAGCACCACCATCAGTATACTCTGCACACTGCTGAAACCTTCCTCAGGCAAGGCGACCGTGAACGGCTTCGACGTGGCCCGCCAGCAACATCAGGTACGGCAGTCTATCGGCCTGGTGTTTCAGGATCCCAGCCTGGACGACCAGCTCACAGCCCAGGAGAACCTCCACTTCCACGCAATGGTCTACAACATCCCCGGCTCGGTGCGCAAGAAGCGCATCGACGAGGCGCTCAAGATGGTGGAACTGGACACACGGCGCAACGACATCGTGAAGAACTTCTCCGGAGGCATGAAACGCAGGCTGGAGATCGCCCGAGGGCTGCTCCACTACCCCAAGGTGCTTTTCCTGGATGAGCCCACGCTGGGGCTCGACCCGCAGACCAGGAACCGCATCTGGGAGTTCCTGCTCGACCTCAGAACACGGGAAAACGTTACTATCTTCCTCACCACTCACTACATGGACGAAGCGGAACACGCCAACCGCATCGCCATCATCGACAAGGGGAAGATAATCGCTCTGGATACCCCTGACAAGCTGAAAGACATGGTCGGGGGCGATATCATCAACCTGAAGACCGTGGACGACAAGAAGGCCGCCGATGAGATCAGCCAGCGCTATCGGATGCAGGCGACGGACGGCCATGGTGAACTGCTGCTGGAGGTGGCCAACGGCGACGAGTTCATCCCAACGCTGGTCAGGGATCTCAATACCAGGATCATCAGCATCAGCCTGCGGCGGCCCACACTGGAGGACGTGTTCCTCAAGCTCACGGGCAGGGCCATCCGGGACAGCGAGGTCAGCAGCATGGAGGCCATAAAGAGTCACATGCGCTTTCACGGGAGGAGATAGTCTCATGAAGACGGCGATTGCCATTTACACCATCTGGTATCGAGATATGCTCCGATTCTGGCGCAACAAGACCAGGATGCTGGGCTCGATAATGTTCCCGCTAGTGTTTCTGGCGGTCTTCGGCAGCGGCCTCAGCCGCAGCATGGGCATGCTGGCGCCCGGCGTGGACTTCGCCAAGTTCATGTTTCCGGGCATCATCGGAATGACCGTGGTCATGAGCGGCTTCATGTCCGGGATCTCCATGGTCTGGGACAGAGAGTTCGGCTTCCTGAAAGAGGTGCTGGTAGCGCCTATCAGCCGGGTCGCCGTGGCCGGGGGCAAGACGCTGGCCGGGGCCACCATCGCCACGGTTCAGAGCATCATCATCATGGCGCTGGCCCCGCTGGTGGGAGTCACGTTGACTCCCCTCGTTGTCATCGAGTTGCTCGGCCTCACCTTCCTGGTGGCGCTGATGGTCTCCTCGATGGGGATACTGATCTCATCGCGCATCAAGTCCATGGAAGCGTTCCAGGTTGTGATGCAGATGGTGACCTTCCCCATGATGTTCCTTTCCGGTGTGTTCTTCCCGGTGAACAACGTGCCCGACTGGCTCGCCGTGCTGGTCAGGTTGAACCCGGCGAGCTATGCCATCGACCCTATCCGGCAGACGGTGCTGCAGACCGTGCAACTGCCCCCGGGTGTGCCAGGATTGTCTTCTCTGGGGCTGACTGTCTTCGGGCACACCATGACCGTGTGGGAGGACGTTGGGGTGGTTGCCGTTCTGGCCGCGGTGCTTATCGCCGCCGCCATGTGGTCGTTCAGCATTCAGGACTAGCGTTCCGCAGCAGGGTAGCTGCATTGGCGGCCGCCGCTGTCTCTGGCCGCTTGTCGCTAACCGACGATGGCTAGCTCCTCCTCGCTGATCACGCCGCCGACGATGCGGTATGCCCGCACCGCGGGACGCTTCGGTTCCCGCAGCGAGACGATGAAGTAGAGGGTTTCAGGCCAGGCTGCCAGCCGCACGTCGGTGGCCGAAGGGTATGCTTCGCTGTGGGTATGAGAGTGGTAGATGCCAAGGAGGTCCCAGCCCTGGGCGTCGATCTCGTTATAGATAGCTAGAAGCTCTTTGGGATCGACGTTGTAGCGGACGGGGCTTCTCTCGGCGTTGCGGGCCCGGTAGAGCTTGACGATGCGCCCGCCCTGCCCTGCCAGAAGGCCGCAGCATTCGTTGGGCGCTTCTTCCTCAGCATGGGCGATCATCAGTTGGGCGTATTCTCTGTCTAGCTGGAACAAGGGCTGCTTTGCTTCCTCGGTCATCGCGACGTCCCTCATTCCGGCCACAGAGCCGGAATCCATAGTCGGTGTCCGGCGAAGGTCTCTGGGTTCCTACTTGCGGCAGGTAGTGCAGGTATCGAAGAAGTCCAACGGGATGCCGAGCTTCTTGCTGAAGTGCTCCAGTTGCTTTTCGGGGGCTATGTAGTTCCCGCAGACCTTGCACTTCTTCATCTTGAACTCGACCTTCCAGTTGTGGATCTTGCGCACGCCGTCCACGTCATCCATCTTGATGAAGTTCGTGGGACAGACATAGACGCAGGAGCCGCAGCCGATACAATCGTGGGCGGTCTCACCCAGCGGCGGGGCGACCTCGCGCTCCACGCCCCGGTTGCTCAGGCTGATGGCGCTGGCGCCGACCACCTCGCGGCAGGTCCTGACGCAGAGGGCGCACAGAATGCAGTCGGTGCCCTTGATGACGAGATCGGTGTGCTTGATGCCCAGGGCGGCAGCGATGTCCTGTACCTTCTTGGCATGGGGGCTACGGGCAAGCATTAGCTCCGCGGTCACTTTTCGCGCGGCCAACGCTCGTTCGGAGTCGGTTTCCACCACCAGGCCTTCTTCCGCGGGATAAAGGCAGGAGGCCACCAGGCGGGAGCGGTTGCCGTGCTTGATCTCCACCATGCAAAGGCGGCATGCGCCATAGGGCTCGACACCTTCGGAGTCGCACAGGGCGGGAATGCTTATGCCGTGTTCCCTGGCCGCCTGCAGTATGGTCCAGCCCTCGGGCGCCTGGAGTTTCCTGTCGTTTATGGTGATATTCAGCATTCTCTGTGAAGACGCTCCCTCTTGATTGTCAGATTGCCGAAGTGGAGTGAGTCAACCCCCTAAATCCCCCAA
>JAUSJJ010000059.1 GCA_030647705.1 Dehalococcoidia bacterium | reverse complement strand
CAGCGCAGCCAGGCGCAGCCTCTCCATAACCGAGTAGCTGTATTCCAGGCCGTAGCCCAGGGCGCCTGTGGTGGGGTCCATGATGATCGAATCGGGCGAGACTCCAACGTCGCTGATGAGGATGTTGAGCTGCTTGGCCAGGTTAATCTCGATCGGGGTGCTGGCGATGGCGATATGCCCGTTGGCGATGCAGGAAGCGGCGATGGTGCGGTAGTTCTTCTCCTCGCAGTTGCCCAGGGCGATCCTCTGGCCGCGGGCGGCGTCGGCAGCGGCAACCAGCACCTGGTTGTCTTTTTCGGCCACGCCGGGGCCGATGACTATCAGGGGCACATCGACCGCTGCCAGCACGTCGGAGACGTTCTTGGCCGCCTCCGCGGCGCCGGTGTTCATGTCCTCCGGGTGAGCGCTCTTGAGGAATAATACGATGAGGTCGGCGCCGAACTCGACTGCCTTCTTGGCCGCCGAGGCCGGACTATCGAGCGCGTCTCCCCAGGCCTGTTGCAGGGCCGGCGCCCAGTCCATGGGTTTGCGGTCGCAGATTTCGATGGCTATCGCAGGACGGTTGGGGATGGAGCCCTCGAAGTGCAGGAAGGGCATTGTAGCCTCCCCGCCCACCACCACGGTCTTTCTCCCGCCGCCTCCAAGCTTGACTTCCCGGACTTTGCCCGTCCATTTCTCGGTTGCCGCTGGAACTTCTGGCATCTAGGTTATCTCCTTCCCCCGAAAGTCTAGCGACATGAAACAAGGGTCGCCTGCCCGCCGACCCTTGTTTCATGTCGCAATAGTGTCATCAGCTCAGGTTGGCTCCTCCCGGAAAACGAGCCTTAAGGGAGACCCTACACCAGGGGTTCCATGGTCAGAGCCGGGTGTCCCTTGGACTCCAGGAAGGGCAGCAGTTCTTCCACTGTGGTGGCTACGGACCCGTCTGCAATCTTATTGAGCAGGTCCGGTTCGCCCGCGGCCTCACACACGGCCTTCAACTCTTCTGCCATTTCCTCCTTGAGGTTCTTAGACAGCCAGACCACTCTCTTGAACCCGCCGTCGGCGGAGATGAATTTCTTGGTGGTGAGGAAGAACTTGCCATGTCCCATCACGCCCGGTGTCTGGGAGCCGCCTCCGGCGGTTCCCATCAGCGAGGAGAACGTCATCCCGGCCGGGGTCATGGAGTAGTCGTCGCGGGAAACTACCATTACGCCGTTGGCCTCTGGAACGACCATCATGATGCACTCGCAGCAGCCGCAGGTGGTCATGGGCGCATCCATCAGAGAGTAGACGGTGCACCTCGGAATGGCCCGCTGCGAATGTTCGAAGATAAACGCATTGACGCCCTCCCACTCGCCCTTCACCGGATCGATGGCCCTGCCCTTGGGTACAGGCTGGTTGGGGCCTCTGGGGTTGATCTCGTAGGCGGCGCGGCAGTCCAGCCAGCTATATGCGCCGCACAGACCGACACGCTCCGGGTTGATCACGCAAACGTGGGTGGGCGCAAACGACTGGCACAGCGTGCAGCTATAGTACGTGTCCACTGCCTCATCGACGAGGCCGGCCATCCTCTGGTTGCGCTCACTGTACACCGCTCTGGCCTGGTCGCGCAGCTCGGATACCTTGGCCGGATCCGTGTACAGCTTCACCTGGACCTTGTCCACGATGGCGCCGAAATAGTTGTGCAAGTTGGTGTGCAGGATACTGCCCAGGTGCTTGATCCTGAAGCCCTTCTCCACAGCGCTTTTTGAGATACGAATCCAGGTGATGTCACGCTGGCCCATGTGCTGAACGCCCTCGGCGCCGTTGGTGAAGGGGTGGATCTGCCTCTCCAGCACCGGCTCGAAGTCCTTCTGCATCTTCCTGCCGGCGACTTCGATCACGATGGCGAGCGGCAGCTTGGTGTACTTGGCCGGGTCGAGATCCGGGCCAATCAGTTCGATCTTGCCATCCTCGATCTCGTCGGGGTTCTTCATGGTCAGCCACTCGAAGCACATGCCGCCCTTGCCGCCGAACTCGCCTGCCAGGTTCTCCTTGCGCACCACCTCGCCCTCGAAGGCGGGCCCGTACGCCACGGGGATGGGCACCTTTGGAATTCTGATCTTGATGCCCCTGACCTCGATGCAGCGCTGCACCAGCTTCTCCGCCCTCTCCAGGTCGTCCTTGCCCGGGATGTCGTCGAAAGGCACGCTTACCACATGCTCGAACTGGGTGATGCCGGAGGGCAGGATGTTGGGGATAGCGGTATCGGCGATTACCGGGAAGCCATAGGTGATGGCGCCGGCGGCGGTGGCATACTTCATGTCATCCACCTGCCCCAGAGCCAGCACGAAGGCGAAACAGCGGAACTTGTTGTAAAGCAGCATCTCACGGGCGGAGTTGGGCGTGCTGCCAGGGGTTATGCCGCCGAAGCTGAAGGCGGCGCGGCTGGCGAAGCCCAGCGCATAGACGGCGGAGAAGATATCCGTGCCGAAGGGCACGATGAACGTGTCATAGCCCATCTCCACGTTCTCTTCGCGCAACTGGTCGACCACGCTGCGCCCGTTGACGTCGGAGGCCAGGAATATCAGTTGTCCCTTGGACTGAAGCTCACGAACAATCTTGACGGCGACCTCGTTGCTCTTGGCCGCGCCCACGATGGCGGCGAAACCGGGCATCCTGCCGTCCACCAGTTGTATGCCCCACGATCTCATCTGGACATCGTCGATGGGACCGTTGTAGGTGAATCCGTTGCGTTTGTCCGGCTGTTCGCCTTTGACATAACGGAGGGCCTCGATTATCTCCTCGGCGAACAGGGTAGCCACGCCGGCGTCCAGCGTCTCGCCCAGATAGGGCAGCCAGACTCTGTCTCCGGGCAGCGGGGGCACCATGGCCTTGGCGCGGTCCAGCGGCCACTTGAGGTCGGCCAGGGTTTGCACCTTGTGCGCCGTGAAGCCGTAGATTACGGGCAGATAGTATGCGGTGTTAGGGAAAGCCACCTTGGTTTCAGGGCCGAGCTTGGCGAGGGTTTCGGTGTAGAGCCTGTCTGCTTCCTTGACTATGGCCTGCGCGCCCCTGATGGCAGAGGTGGCAATAAACTTTGACATCTTTCAGACCTCCCCAAAATTGCAGGTGACTTGACCTAGTACTTGCGGAAATCGCCGGTCATTTTGGCATCGACCGGATTGGTGGCGGCCATCCTGGGGGTCAAAGAGAAGGCAGGGCTGCTGGCATACGCCTTGGTAGTCTCTGTTGGCCCGGCAGTAGCCGCCCTCAAGATCTTCTTTGCTTCGGCCAGCTTGTCTTCGGAGTCGTGGACGCTGATTGCCACACTGCCATGGGCCACGCCGGTAATATAGTAGTCGATGGTCTCTTCCGCCACTCCCCAGAGCTTGGCCAGGGCCGCGTTGACGTCCTTCGCCTTGGACAGCTCGGTCAGCGGCCCGGAGGCGACGGCAGTGCCCATGCTGTCGAGCCTGACCAGTTTGTTGTGCAGAGAAGCCTCTCTGGTGAAAGCGGTCGCATTGGTCTGGACGCTGATCAGAACACCTATCTCCTCGGCCTTGTAGCCCTTCCCCTTCAGCGAGGCCAGTGCCTGAGCAGCCTGTTCGGCATTGCCGAAGAGCTTCACCACCACCTTAGACATGGGTAGCTCCTTTCTGAGACGCAACAAGATATAGCGGACCAAACGACGATGGCATTGCGGCGATCGAGGACGAAACTGTTGTCAATGGAAGCGCCAAATTGCGTAATCAAAAGCACGCGGATATTCTAGCATCTGCCATGAATCAAGTCAAGGCTCGCGGGCACGTCGGGAGGCAGGGCGCAGCCGAAGCGTTCGGCGCATTACCCGTCCGAGACGCGATCGATGGTACAATGCCCCGCGCCGGAGATGGATTTGGCAGTGGAAACCCGCTGACGAATGGCCTGTGACCGTTCACCTCTTGTGAGGCGTTTCGTGTTTTTGACAAAATGTGTTAATATTATATATACGTGTGCACAAAAGGGACCTGTAAACGTAACGCTCGGAGGTGTAAAATGCGCAACCTGAAATACCTGGGCCTGTTTATTGCGCTGTTCCTGGCTGTGGTTCTGCCCGTCAGCGCGGTTTCCGCCGACTCCGGCGCGCAGGTCAGGATCATGCCGCGGACCGTCATCGAACGCGGGGACGGCGTGGCCAAGTGGCAAGGCTCTGTAAAGCCTCAGCAGTTCACTCCGTTGACAGGGAAGCTGCGTTCCCCGGAAGACGGCGCGAAGCGTTACGCCATCATCATCGGCAGCAACTACGAGTCACTTCCGGAAGACGCCAGCATCCCGCCATTTGTGCCGTCGTTCGCCACGCGTTTGAACTGGGCCGTCAACGAT
>JAUSJJ010000058.1 GCA_030647705.1 Dehalococcoidia bacterium | reverse complement strand
CCAGGTCGCCATCTTCGATGGAACCGGCGTCGGGGCACTCCAGCACCGGCAGGCCGATGTTGATGGCGCTGCGAAAGAAGAGGCGGGAAAAGGAGAGAGCGATGACGGCGCCAATTCCCGCGTACTTGACCGCCTCGGTGGCGTTTTCTCTGCCGGAGCCGCAGCCGAAGTTGCTGCCGGCCACGATGATATCGCCGGGCTGGACTCTCTGGGCGAATCCTGGAGCGAGGCCCTCCATGACATGAGATGCCGCCTCCCGCCCGGTCAGCTTGAGATAGCGGCCGGGGAGTATGCTGTCCGTGTCTACGTTGTCGCCGAACTTGTGGGCCCGGCCTTTGATAACCATTCCGCGATGCAGCCTTTCAGGAGCTAGTCTGGTGTAGCCGAAATACCGTTAGCGGTCGCCTGATCTCCGTCTTACCGGCGAAAGCCGGTATCCAGAAGAAACCGGTTCCTGGATTCCCGCCTGCGCGGGAATGACAGTAAGTTGATGAGTCTTGCGCGCTACTTTTCGAAGGCCGGAAGATCTGACGAAGTGTCAAAGACATCACGCTAGACAAACTCCCTGGGATCGGTAATCACGCCCTTTACTGCGGAAGCTGCAACTGTCATGGGAGAAGCCAGATAGACCTCTGAATCGGCGTGGCCCATGCGGCCCTTGAAATTCCGGTTCGTTGAGCTGATGCAACGCTCTCCCTGTGCCAGGATGCCCATGTCCAGCCCGGCGCAAGCACCGCAGGAAGGGGGCAGGATGGTGGCGCCTGCGTCCACCAGGGTGGAGATCACGCCCTCGGCCAGGCACCGTTTCATGATATCGCGCGAGGCGGGGGCGACCAGCAGACGCGTCGCCGGCGAGGCCACGCGGTTCTTCAGAATGCGTGCAGCGGAGACCAGGTCGAAGTACTTGCCGCCGGTGCAGCCGCCGAGATACGCCTGCTGGACAGGGACAGGGCCGGCTTCGGACACTTTGCGCACGTTGTCCGGAGAATGAGGGCAGGCCACCAGCGGCTCAAGATCGCTGCTCCGATAGGAGATTATTCTGCTGTAGCCGGCATCCTCGTCCGAGAGGACAGGCTCGTACACCGGGATTCCGCGGTCTTTCAAGTATGCCGCTATTTGCTGGTCGGGCGCCATAATGCCGGTCTTGGCCCCGACTTCAATAGCCATGTTGGTCAGCACTAGACGCTCGTCCAGAGGCAGGCCGGCAACCGTACTGCCGCTGTACTCCACGGCCTGGTACGCTGCCCCATCCACTCCCAGGTCTCCAGCCAGCTTCAGGAACATGTCTTTGGCCATCGCGGCGGGTGGCAGCGTGCCTTCCCAGACTACTTTGATGGACTTTGGCACGCGCAGCCAGACTTCGCCCGTTACCAGCACGCCGGCCATCTCCGTGGAGCCGATGGCCACCGCAAAGGCGCCAAGCGCACCCGCGGTGCCGGTGTGGGAGTCTGCGCCCACCAGGAGCATCCCCGGCGCCACGTAGCCCTTCTCGATGACCACGATGTGGCAGATGCCCTCACCCTCATGGTACCGGCGGACGTGGTTTCGCTGCGCCCAGTCGCGGGTCACCCGCTGGATCTCGGCCTCAGTGACGTCGCAGGGAGGCGTGAAATGGTCGGCGACGATAACGACCTTGTCCGGGTTCCAGACAGGCGCCCCCAGCTTCTCCAGGGTTGGCGCAATCCGCCGAGGGCCGCTGGAATCATGCATGAGCGCCAGGTCTACTTTGGCCCAAACGATGTCGCCGGGCTTGAGAGCCTGCACGCCGCAGGCTCTTGCCAGGATCTTCTCGGATATCGTCTTCCCCATGACCTCTTCCGCCGGGCGAAACCAGGACTGCCGCACTATGTTGGCGCCTGGTTGCCAGAATAAGCGTTACATAGAGAATCCCCTCTCCCGCCTGAGGGGCTTGCCTCAAAAGTATCACCAGTGTGTCATCCTGAGCGTAGCGAAGGATCTCGTCCCCCACTCCCGAAAACGAGATTCTTCGTCGCTTCGCTCCTCAGAATGACATTTGGGGCAACGCTCGCCTGGGGAGAGAGGACCCCGCGCTGGTTTGTCCAGCTATGTATTAGCTGTGCTCTCCGTAGTGGAGGGCCACCGGGCGTTTCACGTATTCACCGTATCCGGGCCTTCCCGTGATGGCGCCGTCCTCGAACACCGTCTCGCCTCTGAGCATGGTCCGCACAGGCCATCCCTTGAGCAGCGCTCCTTCAAAGGGAGTGTAGTCCTGGGCCGAGTTCAGCAGTGCGGTCGACACTCGCTGCTCCTTCTCCAGGTCAACGATGGCGAAGTCGGCGTCCCCGCCGATCACGATGCTGCCTTTCTTGGGGTAAAGCCCATGGCAAATGGAGGGGTTGAGGGCAGTGAGCTCCGCGATTCTGGTCAGTGACAGTCCGCGCTTGTGGTAGCCTTCGCTGAGGAGGAGCGGCAGCATCAGAGAAGTACCTCCAAATCCGGGAGGGGCCGCCCACATGTCGGCGCCCTTGATCGCCTTGGTGATGCAGGCATGGTCGCTGACGACCGTGTCTATCTTCCCGCCGGCCACCGCCTGCCACAGCGCTTCGACGTCCTGCT
>JAUSJJ010000056.1 GCA_030647705.1 Dehalococcoidia bacterium | reverse complement strand
AGCGTGCCTTCCTTGAACCGGAAGTAGCCGCCGCTTCTTTCCTCCATCTCCCTGATGAGCTGATAGCCGTACTTGGGGCATTCCCTAATTAGAGACAGAAGCAGGCACTCTGTGCTGCCCCTAAGCAGCTCCGGAGCATATCTGGCCAGGTCCCTCTTCATCTTGAAACTTGACTCCTAGCATCCCGATGCTTCAATATAGCAGCCACCTACAGCACTGTCAACTTCCCGCCACGGGTCCCGTGCGTTACCCTCCACGCTCACTGCCACCATGTCTAACCTTCGCCGGGCCATTTGTTCCTCGGTGCTTGCTCCGGGAATCCACGTTGCGGCTTCCGCCTCCACACAATCTGAAGCTGAGCCGGCTACTTCGCCGTGTGTTTGTGTCCGGAAGGCCTTGACGCCTTCTTCGGGGCACAGGCATAACAGTACATCTGACAAGTCTTCGGGTCTACGTGCGCGCACTGGAGACATATCTCTGCGCCGCACTTCGCGCAGGAGGCCAACTCCAGCATGTCTTCGGCAACATGTCCGCATTCACATCTGAGCTCTTCCGCCACGTTCGACCTCCTATACCTCTCCCATCTCCTGCAGTTCCTGCAACACCCGCTCTCGCGCCTCTTCGGGCTCAACCGGGTGGCCGGCTTTCACCCAGTCCTGAAGCCCTCCTTTAAGCGCCTTCGCATTTTTGAAACCGACCCGCATCAACAGCAGCGCCGCACGGGCGCTGGATTCCTCGTTCGGTCAGGTTCAGTAGGTTATTATCTCCGCATCCTTGGGCAGGATATCTTTGTGGGCCATCAGATGGTTGAGCGGCAAAGAGGTGGCGCCTTTGACATGGATGTGCTCGAAACTCTCGGGGTCCCTCACATCTAGAAACAGCACCTCACCTGTGGCCTGCTTCTCCCAGCGGTCCCTGGCGTCCTTGATCTCGATGCGCCGTGCCGTGCTCAGGTCTATGGTCTTAGTCTGCATATTACTCCTCCCTGTCAGGCCCCGCGTGCCGGGAGGCCTGCCTCTTCCTGTGACCTTATGTTGTAGCTGGCCCGTTGCTGCCCAGCCGGTAGATGCGCAACGCGTTCTCCCCCAGTATTTGCCGCTTCTCCTGCTCAGTGAGGTCAAGCCCCAGCAGGCGCTCTAAAAGCGGCTTGCGGTCGTAGAAAGGAAAGTCAGTGCCGAGAACAACGCGATCGGCTCCCACTTCGCGGAACAGAGAAACCAACTCCGCATCTGTGAGAGGGAAAATGGCTGCGCAAAGGATGTCCGAGCAGTCGAAGTTGATCTGCGGATACGCACGGGCCAGGGCCTTGGCCTGATCATAGAAGTCAGCCCCGATGTGCGCCAGTACCAGCCTCAGCCGAGGGAAGTGGTGTAAGACTTCCGCAAAGTACTTGGGCTCTGCATACTGAGCGCTGTCGCCTTCGGATTCTCCGGAATGGCCCAGGATCGCCACGTCCAACTCCTGCGCGGTCTCATACGCTGGCCAGAGACGCCGGTCGTGGGGGAACACCCGTTGACCAGCATATTGAAGCTTGATGCCGCGCGCTCCGTGGTTGTTGACCCTATCCTGTATCTCCCGCCGAATCTGGTCCGCATTCATCACAGGGTCAACACTTATGAATGGAATAAGCTCCGGGTGGCCTTGTGCCGCCTCGCAAGTCCATTGGTTCCGGCGCTGGAGCCTGGCTACCAGGGTCTGGTCGATTTCACGGGCAGGCGCCTCGTAGTCGGTCAGGCCAAAAGGCAGCTTGGTGAGGGCGACATCCTTCATCCGGGAGATAGGCAGCCAGTTAGCCATGATAGCCTTGCTGACGCCGTCCCGCTTCATCGCCGCCAGCGTGTCATCAATGGCCCCCGTGAACTGCCCAGCCAGGCCCTTATCCACGAAGCCCAGGATCTTGGCGTCGCGATTGCTCATCTCGACACTGGGGTAGGTGTGGATATGACAGTCAATGATAAGATAGGGACTCACGGGCGACTCCTTACCAGGCCGCTAAACCCATTATAAGTCCTGACTTCAGCGAATGACAAGCGTTATTCGAGCCGGTGCGACTTACTTCTGGGCCCCGGGCTCTACTTTGTGCACGTTGCCCCGCGCCAGCGAGGCGAAAATGCCGATGAAGCACAAAACGGTGAAGACTATGAACGCGATTCGCACGGCGTCCACGAAGCGCCCGTAGTACGGCGGGGTAATCACAACTCGGCCCACGAACGTGGACAGCATCAGCATGGTTATGCCCATGCTCAACATCACCCCCACCTGCCGGCTGGTCGCCAGCGCCGCCGAGGCGACGCCATACCACTGCTTGCTGGCCGAGCTCATCAATGCATTGGTGTTGGGCGAGGCGAACAAACCCAGGCCAACCCCCAATACCAGGAGGCTGGCCACCAGATAGCCAAGCGAGGTGTCCTGCGCCACGAACATCAGCATCCCGAGCCCCAGCGTGCAAACCGCCATTCCGGCCGAGGCAAGGATCCGCGGCTCTATCCTGTCCGATAGCCTGCCAACTATCGGTGAGAAAACCGACTGCACTGCAGGAGTCCCCAATAGGACCAATCCTGCTTTCTCCGGCGACAGCCCCTTGTTGTATTGAAGGTACAGGCTGATGAGGAATGTCACCGCATAGGTCGCAGCGTAACTGATGATTGTCGCCACGCTGGAAAAGACGAAGGCATGGTTATTTTTGAACAGGTCCAATTGGATAAGCGGACTCCCTGCGTGGCTTTCCCACCAAGCAAAAGCGATGAACCCCATGACACCTGCGAGAGTCAGCACGGCGCCGAGGACATCGGGCAGAGACGTCAAGCCGTAAATGAGAGCGATCAGGGACACGGCGAAGATGGCGGACCCGCCGTAGTCGAAACGCTCACCCTTCGCCCCGGCCCACTCGCTTCTCAACTTCCATAGAACGACGACCACGGTGATGAACGGTATGGCAAAACCGAGCCAAAATATGCTTCTCCAGCCTGCATGGGAGGTAAGGAATCCGCCGATCACCGGGCCGGCAGACAGCCCCAGATAGGCAGCGCCGGCATTGATGCCCAGCACATTGCCCCTCTGTTTCATGGGATATACGGAGGTCAACATCGCAATCGAGGTGCTGAGAAGCATCGCCCCGCCTATGCCCTGCAGCGCACGGGAACCGATGAAGAACGCTTCCGACCTGGAGATGATGCAGAGGATGCTGCCCAGTGCGAAGATAACGGCGCCCGCGGCGAATATCTTCCTTCTCCCATAGATGTCCGCCAGCCTGCCGAAGGGCACCAGCAGCGACGACGACGCCAGAAAGTATGCCGTCGCCACCCAACCCAGCACGACGGCGTTCATGGCGAATTCACTGCCGATCTCAGGCAGGGCGATGTTCACCCCAGCGGTCATGAACGGCACCATGAACGTCACCAGTGTGGTTATCACCAGGACTACCGTCCTGGTGTTGCCCTGTGGCTGTTCAGTCTCCATAATCCGATGTCTCCGCAACGCACGTTACTTGCGCTGGCTGTCCGAAAACTCTCTTCGACCCCTGGCCCCCTTCCTGGTCAGGAAGGGGGGAATTTGAAGCTGGGAGATACCCCCAGACCCCCGTCAAAGGGGCTCTGCCCTTTGAAACCCTCGTCTTCCCACCCCCTCCAATCCGTCATTCCGGACTCGATCCGGAATCCACGGTAAAGTCGGACGGGCGTTTCTGGCTTATCACCCCGAGCGAAGCGAAGGGTCTCGTCTCTGTTCTTCGCAGAACTGGCTAAGGTATCACTCCCTGCTCTTTGAGCCTGGCGATGTCATCCCATGTCTTGCCCATCTCCAGCAGTATCTCCTCGGTGTGCTGGCCCAACTGCGGCGCAGGGCCTGCCACATGAGCCGGCGTCTTGCTGAACTGCACCGGCGCTGCCACCAGCTTGATCTTGCCTGCTATCGGATGGTCAAGCTCTTGGAAATGCCCGTTCGCATGCGCCTGGCGGTCGTTGGCGACCTCCGGGATGGTGGCTACCCTGGAGGTCGGCAGATTGCGTTTATCGAATATCTGCTCCCATTCCCCGAGCGTCTTCGATGCCATAGTCTTCGCGATGACCGGCAACAGGCTCTCGCGGTTCTGCTCCCGCCTGGCGTGCGAGTCATACCTGGGATCGCGCTCCAGATCGGTCAGGCCGACCGCCTGGCAGAAGTCGCCCCAGTAGACGTCGGAGATGACCATGACCAACTGCATCCAGCGCCCGTCTTTGGTCTGGTACGTATTCCACAGCGGGTTCCGCGCCTTCTGCCGATCGGTGTTGGGGAACTCCTGCCCGCTCATCAGGTATATCTGCAGGTCGAAGTTCGATGTCCAGATGCCGGTGCCCAGCAAAGAGACGTCAACCTGCTGGCCCTCGCCGGTCTTACCGCGGGAGACCAGCGCCATAGCGATGCCGCCGGCCACCATCATGGCGGTGGTGCTGTCTCCATAGGCCGGACGCTGCGTGCTGGGCGGGCCGCCGGCTGCCGCCAGCTTGCCCATGACCCCCGACCGCGCCCAATATGCCGAGTAATCGAAACCGGGCTTGCCGCCCTCGGGACCTTTCTTGCCGAAGGCTGTCAGATGGGCATAGACAAGGCCTCTGTTGAGCTTGCTCAAAGTCTCATAGGTCATGTGAAGCTGCTCCAGCACGTCCTGCTGGTAGTTGGTAGCGAACACGTCCGCGCCCTTGACCAGGTCGTAGACGATCTGCCTGCCTTCTTTGCGCTTCAGGTCTATGGCCATCCCCCGCTTGCCACGGTTCATCAGCTCGAAGGTGACGTGAATGCCTTTCTGCTCCAGGCTGATGCCCTCGATGGAGGTGAAGCCGCGTATCCAGTCGCCGCCTTTGGGGTTCTCCAGTTTGATGACATCAGCGCCGCAATCAGCCATCAGCGCCGTGCCCATGGGTATCACGCCCCAGTGTCCCAGTTCAAGAACCTTGATGCCTTGAAGAGCGCCTGCCAATTCAGTCACCTCCTGCCAATAACCTTGGCTATTCTATCACATGTGTCACGAGGGGCAAGAGGGCGGTTACCCGCCCTTGACTCCTGGTGAAAGCCGTGGTAGCTTGGTCATGCAACATAGGAGAGTCACACAATGGCCCACGTAGTAGGCCGCAAAGGCCAAATTGTCATTGCCAAGGAGATTCGCGACCGTCTGGGAATTGAGCCTGGTTGGTTAGCTCTCGAACGTCTCGCTGGAGACCA
>JAUSJJ010000027.1 GCA_030647705.1 Dehalococcoidia bacterium | reverse complement strand
GCAGGTCTTCGACGGCGTAGGTACGCGGGTTGTTGACCAGGCCCCCCACCGTCAACGTCCACGGCAACGTCTTGAATTTCTGAGATAGAGGCGCCACATCCTCTTTGCTCATTGTGAACTCATAGAAGTTGTTGTAGTGCGTGACGTCCTGGTACGGCGTGGCACGATCGCCCAGTTCGTCGGTGGGAGGAGTAGGAGTCGGGGCCGGACTCGGAGTCGGGGCCGGCGGTTGAGGGCTGCCTCCGCCCGGCGTAGCTGTGCCCAGCCCTTTGCAGGCATCGAATAGCAATGCGCTCACTGTCAACGCGCCCAGGCCCAGGATCAACTTGCGTCTGGAAAGATAGACATGCTCAGATGTGATTTCAGACGGCTTGATCCTATCCATAGCCCCGTCCCTTCGTCCGCTTCTGTGTCTGATATGGTCGGTTCCCGGTTACTGGCCCAGCGGGCGCCCGCCGTTATCCTCATTATAGCTCACGGCGAGCCGAATTGCTTGTCAGCAGTGGGCGTTTTCATATTGAACAAATGAGGCTCGTGTGCTACTCTTGTTATCGATCTGGAGATGACTGCCAGGCGCGATCGGGCATTCCAACTGCAGCTTGAAGGAGGTGACACTTGGACTGGGGCAAGTATAAATACTTCCGCATACAAAAGCAGGATAAGGTGGGCGTTTTGACCATTGACCACCGGGCGACGGAAAACCGCTTCGATGGCAATCTCCACCACGAGCTTGAGGCCATCTGGAAAGACGTCGCTGCCGACGACGACATAAACGTCGCCATTTTAACCGGGACCGGCGACCGATTCCTGGGAGGCATAGACACCGGTTTCGTGGCAAAGGCAGTGCTGGAACACGATCGTTCGCAGCCCGGCATCACGATCGAAGGGGCACGACGGTTGCTCTACAATTACCTGGATGTGGAGAAGCCCGTAATCGCTGCTGTCAACGGCCCCGCCGTGTCGTTGGGGGCCAGTGTGGCTCTCTTCTGCGATATCATCATCGCCTCCGAGAAGGCATCTTTCAGCGACCCGCACGTGCTCTGGGGCGCAGTGGCCGGGGACGGCGGCCCCATCATTTGGCCATTGCTCATAGGCATGGCCAAAGCCAAGCAGTTCGTACTCACGGGGGATGTAGTGCCTGCCGTGGAGGCCGAAAGGATCGGCCTGATCAACAGGGTGGTGCCTCACGATCAGCTCATGCCCGCGGCAATGGAGATTGCGCAGCGGCTGGCCAATGGCGCGACCAAGGCCATACGAGGAACCAAGATTTGCTTCAACAAACGCCTGCGACAGGATGTGAACCTGATCTTCGATATGGCGTTGAGCCTGGAATGGAACACCTTCCAGGGCAAGGACTACCGCGAGGCTGTGCGCGCCTACTCCAAGGGTGAGACGCCCAGGTTCATCGGCAGGTAGCAGCCCAGCTAGGTTCCCACGGAAAAGGAGGGCCTTGCCGGGTCGCTACGCTCCGGTGTCCTGGGGCTTCCCGTCTTTCTCTGGCTTCCCCTGCTTTGCCTCCGGCATCTCCTTTTTGCCGGCCTGAGGGGGAGGCGCTATCCGTTCGTTGCGGAACAGGATATACTCACCGTGCAACGCGGTGGCCAGGTCAGGGTAAGGCTCTTCGACTGGCTGCTGCTCTTTCTTCTCTTCTTTTTCGTCTGTCATGTTGGTCTGTCGGCCCGTTTCGATTTTCGAGTGACTTTTTGGTATTGGGTTAGGATTTAGAGCTTAGTGCTTATTCCAGCACCGGCTTCGACTCTTTCAGCACCCCGTCGGCCCACTCCCAGCCGAGAGCGTCCGGCGTCACCCTTTTCAGCACCGGGATCTGCAACGGGGGCATGTCTTTGGTCAGCGTCTGCGGCGCCAGTTGGGCCAGCTCCTCGGGTAGCCATCTGCCGCCTTTCTTGACCAGCGTCCTGGTGAACCGAGGAGGATCGTCGTAGAGGGCAATGAAGCCGCCATGGACATCGAAGATGCAGCCGCTGATGTTGCCTGCCTGCTCCGAGGCCAGGTACACTACCAGGGGCGACACGTCCTCCGGCGTCTCCGATTCGACGGCCTTTCTCCAGGCTTCGGCCTTCTCCTCGCCCCAGCTCTTCCTGCGTGCCTGGTACAACTCGTCGGTCAGCGTCATCCTGGTTGCCGCCCGAGGGCGAATGGCGTTACAGGTGACTTTGTATCGGGACAGGTCCTTGGACACCGTCCGGGTGAAGCCGATTATCCCCTCCTTGGCCGCCGCGTAGTTCGCCTGCCCCATGTTGCCCATGCCGGCCACCGACGAGGTGTTGATCACCCGGCCGTAGCTCTGGTCTCGCATAACGCGGGCGGCAGCCCGGGTGCAGTAGAACGTCCCGTAGAGATGGGTCTTTATCACCAGATCCCATTCTTCGTCGCTCATGTTGAAGATCATCCTGTCTCTGAGCACGCCAGCGTTGTTGACCAGGATATCCAATCTTCCGAAGGTGTCCAGGGCCGTTTTGATGATATTCTCGGCGCCGTCCGGCGTGGTTACCGAATCGTAGCTGGGCGCCGCCGTGCCCCCGGCCTTCTCGATCTCGGCCACCACATCATCCGCAGGCGACCGGGAGGCATTTGTGCCGGTGCTGGGCACTCCAAGATCGTTGACCACCACTTCAGCGCCTTGCGCCGCCATGGCCAGGGCATGTGCCCTGCCCAGCCCCCTCCCGGCCCCCGTGACGATGACCACCTTACCCTGCAAAAGGTTGGGCATGTTCGCCTCCTTCTCTTTGCTCAGCGCGCGGTTTGCCCCCGCACGAGCTTCGGGTTTGACCACCGGAATTATCTATGGACGCTCTGCTTAAGTCAAGGGGGATATTGCTGTCCAAGAATAGCGATTGAATTTGTAGGTCGGGTTTCCTAACCCGACCGTAGCGGGCGGGCAGGTTGGGAAACCTGCCCTGCGTCGGCAATCGCTGATTTCGGACTGCTGGGTTAGTCTCTTCATCGGCAGGCGTTTCCCCTTGCTGGCCTGATTCTTCGATTTAGGTGGTTCTGGGCCTGGTAAATAAGTAGCCTTACGGATACCTGGAAGTCATGTCCAGAGCTTATGCTAGAGGTTAGCGATCGTGAATAGAGACGATCGGCGTTTAGAGGAGGTATTGCCATGCTGAAAAGGACTCCGGCTCTGGTGAGGCTGTTGGCTGTGGTGGCCCTGGTTTCGGCGCTGCTGCTGGTTTCCGCCTGCTCTTATGGGAACTCGAATCCAACCCCCGCCGGCGGGACCGCCACGCCCGCGAAGACCGCAACGGGCAATTCTGTGACCATATCCAACTTCGCCTTCTCTCCGGCGAGCATCAGCGTGCCGGTGGGGACCACGGTAACCTGGACAAACAAAGACTCTGAAGCCCACACAGTGGCCAGCGATAGCGGCGTGTTCAACAGCGGGAACCTGTCTACAAACAAGAGCTTCAGCTATACGTTCGCCACTGCTGGCGTCTTCCCGTACCACTGCTCACTCCATACCTACATGAAAGGCACGGTCACCGTGCAATAGCGCCCGGAGGTGGGCGATGGCAACGAGGCAGGGGACAATGCGCACCGCGGACCGGTCTGCAGCACGTTTTCCGGTTGCTGCCACAAAAAAGGAGTGGGTTCTGCACCGGGTGGTCTATCCCCAGAGGTCGTCGGCGAGGTTCTCTGTCTTTCTCTTGATTTCGGCAGCCTGGGCGAATTCCTGATAGCTCTTTTCGTAGTCCCGCGTCTTGATCACAATGGGCATGGGCACGGCGTGGCCGTAGATCAAACACTGCTGTTTAGGCTCCAGCTTGGCCAGGACCGTCTTCAGCTCCCCCTTGTTGGACACGCCGGTGAGCACGTTATCGATGTCACGCTCGTTGTC
>JAUSJJ010000020.1 GCA_030647705.1 Dehalococcoidia bacterium | reverse complement strand
ACCCGGACTACAAGGGGTACAGGGGCCCCGAAGAGCGCCCGCCGAGCAAGCCGGAGCTGAAGCCGCTCGTTTGCACCGTGTGCAACAGAA
Source organism: Dehalococcoidia bacterium (assembly GCA_030647705.1). Classification (GTDB taxonomy): domain Bacteria; phylum Chloroflexota; class Dehalococcoidia; order JAUSJJ01; family JAUSJJ01; genus JAUSJJ01. Next base: position 3,339 of record JAUSJJ010000020.1, on the reverse strand, counting down.
AGCGGAATGTCCCTGCGGATACGCCCGAAGAAGGGTTTGTCTGCACGGTTTGCCGTCCCGAGGGGGCCGGCGAAGGGACCGCCGGTGAGACGGCCGAGGGAGGGTGAGATGGCGAAGCTGACCAAAGAGCAAGCGACGAAGAAAGTCAGCGATTACATGGCGGCCAACCGGCACTGAGCGCCATCAGTCCTGCAGGTCATGCTGGAAGCGTTCGGGATGGATGAAAAGGCTAATCTGCCGGCGTCGCTGGGGTTTGCGGGTGGCATCGGGCGAACTCAGGACGTGTGCGGCGCGTTGACCGGAGGGATCATCGCGATCGGCATGGACTCCGGCCGCAAGCTGGAGAAGTTCGATGATGCCTGGGCCCGTTCGTCGAGGCTGTCACGGAAGCTGTACCGGGAGTTCGAGAAGGCCTTCGGCAGCGCGACCTGCGTCAACCTGGTGGGGCCGATACTGACGGACAAAGAGATCATGGAGGTGTGGCGGGAGCACGGCCTGCTCAAGTCGCACTGCTACAAATACTGCGAATGGGTAGTGTCCACGCTGGTGGAGTGGGACGAGAAGGGCGAGGGGGACACGGAGGCCACCGGCAAGGCAAAGGGCTGAGGGTCAGCCGTCACAACGGCGAGCCAGCGTAGCTCAGTTGGCCAGAGCAGCGCTTTCGTAAAGCGCGGGTCGGGGGTTCGAATCCTCTCGCTGGCTCCATTTCATTTCCCTGACCAATCACACACGAGGCGGCAGTGAGACCTGACACCATCAATTGGATTGAGGCCTCCGACTACGACCTCGAAAGTGCCCGTCACATGCTATCCTCGGGACGATATCTTTATGTGGTGTTCCTGTGTCACCTCGCCCTGGAGAAGCTGCTCAAGGCGATAGTCGCCGAGGCGAGTGACCAGCCTGCTCCAAGAACGCATGACCTCATTCAACTTGTTAAGCGGTCTGGGATTGAGCCAGAAGAGCGCCACCTGGAGTTCATGGGCAAGTTGAACAGCGCGAGCATTCCCACGCGATATCCCTCCGACATTCGTCAAGCCGTAAAGGAGTATAATAAGAAGAAAGCTACCAGCTACTTGGAGCAGACGGAGGAAATAGTAGCTTGGCTGAAAGCGCACCCCATCTTAGTAAAATAGTAGTACGTTACCGTCAAGAACTGGCTCGCCTCGGTATCCGGATCAGTGCCGTTTACGTGTACGGTTCCTACGCGCGCGGCACTCAGACTGACGACAGCGACATTGACCTTATTGTGGTCTCTCCGGACTTTGCTGGGCTCAACATGCTGGAGCGGCTAGAACTGCTTGGCGTGGCTGCTGCCAGAATCCTGGAGCCGGTCCAGGCTTACGGCCTCACACCTGACGAAATCAAACAACACACCCTGAGTTCCTTCTTGGCTGGCATACTGGAACGTGAGGCGGTGCCCGTGGCCTCATAGCCGCTGCAATGTGACCGGCTGGCTCCATTTTCTGGGCATGGGGTGGGATTGATGAAAAGATCGTATACCGTAGTTGTTGAACGCGATCCCGAAAGCGGGTGGCTGGTGGGAGAAGTGGTGGAGCTTCCGGGGTGCTACACCCAGGCGCCGGATCTTCCTTCTCTCGAATCAAACATCCACGAGGCAATTGCGGGTTACCTGAAGACCTCACCACCCGCATAGTCCCCCTCCCCCCACTACGTACCTCCACGTATTTCTTTATCGCAATGTTCGCCATATGATGAAGTTGTATTGTGGCGAATTAGTGCTGCCGAGGAGGATGGGAATATGGAGTACGTCTATTCTTTCCGGGTTGCACCTGAAGATAAGTCCCTGCTGGGCAACAAGGGCGCGAACCTGGTCACCATGGTCAAGTTGGGGTTGCCCGTGCCGCCCGGCTTCGTGCTGTCTATCGAGGCCTACAAGAAGTGGCGGGAGACCGGGCTGCTGCCCATCGAAACTATCAGGCAGGCGTTGGCGTCGCTGGAGGCGGAGATGGGGAGGAAGCTGGGCCAGGGGCTGGAAGTCTCGGTGCGGTCGTCGGCGTCGGTGTCCATGCCCGGCATGATGGACACCATCCTCAACATCGGCGATCATGACAGGATGATCAGCTCCATCAAGCGCATCTTCGAGTCATGGGACAACATGCGCGCGGTGGAGTATCGCCGGCTCAACAAGATTCCTCCCACGCTGGGCACCTCGGCGGTGGTCCAGGCGATGGTCTACGGCAACCGCGACGACAAGTCGGGGACCGGCGTTGTATTCACCAGGAACCCGAGCACCGGCGAAAAGGGGATGTTCGGGGAATATCTGATCAAGGCCCAGGGCGAAGACCTGGTTTCCGGCGCGAGGACGCCGCTGCCTGTGTCCAGGGTGAAAGAGGCCATGCCCACAGTCTACGAAGAGCTTGATAAGATCGGCAAGAGGCTGGAGCAACACTTCTGCGAAATGCAGGACATCGAGTTCACAGTAGAATCGGGGAAGCTGTACATCCTGCAGACCAGGCGAGGGAAACGCAGCGGCCACGCGGCGGTGAAGATCGCAGTGGATATGGTCGGCGAGGGCGCCATCACACGCGAGGAAGCGGTCATGCGGGTGACTGTGGACGACATCCGAGGGTTGCTGCACAAGAGGCTCAAGTCGCAGGATGGCGCGCGGCCCGTGGCTAAAGGGCTGAACGCCGCGCCGGGCGCCGCAGGCGGCAAGGTCGTCTTCAACGCGATGGACGCCGTGACCCAGTCCAAGAAAGGTCTGCCGGTGATATTGGTCCGGCCCGAGACCAGCCCCGACGATATCCAGGGCATCGCCGCTGCCGATGGCGTGTTGACTCAAAAAGGGGGCCTTACTTCACATGCCGCCATTGTGACCAGGGGCATGGGCAAGCCGTGCATCTGCGGCGCCGAGGGCATCAACATAGACATGGCGGCCAGGCAGTTTACTGTGGACGGACTCACGGTCAAAGAGGGTGATGAGATCACCATTGACGGTACCGCCGGCAACGTGTACCTCGGGCTGTTGCCGCTGGAAGAGGTGAGCCTCACTTCCGAGCTTGAGGAGTTGATGAGCTGGGCCGATGGCTTCAAGCGCCTGGGAGTCAGGGCCAATGGCGACACTCCGGAGATGATCGCCCATGCCAAGAAATTCGGCGCCGAGGGCATCGGACTCTGCCGGACGGAGAGAATGTTCAACGCGCCGGAACGTTTGTCGGTAATTCGGGAGTTCATACTTGCGGAGACGCCGACGGAGCGGGCCGAGGCCATTGTCCGTCTGCGGGAGATGCAGACCACGGACTTCATCGCTCTGTTCAAGGCGCTTCACGGCATGCCGGTTATCGTCAGGCTCCTGGACTTGCCCTTGCACGAGTTCCT